>NZ_CAXAVR010000052.1:0-18325 GCF_963972535.1 uncultured Salegentibacter sp. | reverse complement strand
TTAGTTTTTATGAAGAAAATTCTCTTCAAATTTTTATTGGTTTTCTTTCTTATTTCCTGTCAAAACCAGGAAAAAAATATTGCTGTTTCTAAGTTTATTCCAGAGGATGCTACGGTAATTATCCAAACTCATAACCTTAAAAATCTTCAGCAGGATTTGGAAAATTTTAGCTTTTTTAGTGGAAATAAATTGACTGCTAAGAATTATCTGAAAAAGGAATTAGGGTATTTGAAACACGCCGATACTCTTACATCGGCCATAATCGCATTTTCAATCTCTGAAAACGAGGAATTGACCTATTCTTTAATATTTAAAAACAAACCAAAATTTCAATTAGATTCTGTCAAAAATAAATCGGTAGAAAGTATTAAAACGGAAGGCCTTGACTATCAAAAAATTGTTTTGGAAGGCAATTCCTTTTTTATATCAACAGGTAATGCTCCTTTTATAGCTTCAAATTCTGACGAAAACCTGATACAAATTCTGGGTAAAGAAAAATTGTTGAATACCGAAGAATTCCAAAGGGTATATTCGGCTATAGACCTTAACAAGACTTCTATAATCTTTAATCATCAACATTTTAAAGTTTTTCAGCAAAATTTATTTCCAAATTTAGCGCTTCAAAATGTAGAAAATTACGCGCCGTGGAGTGCAATAGATTTTGATATAGAAAATGAAGGCATTTCTTTTAACGGACTTAGCATTGCGGCAAACTCATCTAATCTGCATAAGATTTTTCAAAATTCAGGAACAGTTTCTCAAGAATTTGCTTCCATAATTCCTGAAAATGCGCTTGGTTTTACTGCCCTGGCATATAAAAATCCTAAAATATTTCTTCAGAATTTAAAAACCTTTAGAGGCGATTCCACTTCCAATCCTATTGATGAAATTATTCTAAAAAGTCAGGAAGCAGGAATTATTTACACTGAAGAAAACACCCTTTTTGGAATAAAAACCCTGGTAGATATTGAAGCAACCGACTTAATATCAGGTTATGCCGAGTTGGAAGAAAATTATCGTGATTTTCCAATATATAAAGTTTCTCAGCCCGATATTTTTGAGACAATTTTTAGCCCGATATTTATTTCTAAAAAGAACAATTTTGCTCTTGCAATTGATGAATATCTCATCTTCGCAAATTCAATACCTCAACTGCGTGAATTAATTGCCAATTATGTAAACGAGAATACACTGGCGCATCAATCTTATTATAAAAACCGTCAGCAAAAACTTGCTATGGAATCTTCTATTCTCATAGTTGGAAAAACCGAGAAATTAAAAACCAAACTGGCTGAGGTGGTAGCCAACGAATTAAGCGAAGAAATGAGCAATTTGGATTTTGGTGAACATAAACTGGCTATTTTACAATTGGTGGAAGAAGGCGATTTTGCCCATATTCATGGTACTTTCGAGACGCAAAACAACGAAAGTAATTCGAACACCAAAACAGAAGAAATTCTTTCGGTTAGCCTGGATGCTGAATTACTAAACGAACCGGTTTTGGTAAAAAATCATTTGAATAATCAAATGGATATCGCGGTTCAGGATATTAATAACACGCTCTATCTAATTTCTAATAAAGGCACGATTTTCTGGAAGAAAAAATTAAGCGGACCAATTCTGGGCGAAATTAAACAGGTAGATCTTTTTAAAAATGGTAGATTTCAGCTCGCTTTTGCGACTCCCTATTCTATTGAAGTTTTAGACCGAAATGGAAATACCGTAAAACCTTTTCCAATAGAATTTAAAGACGAAATTTCACAACCTTTGTCTTTATTCGATTATGATAATAACAGAAAATATCGCTTTTTGATTACTCAAAATGATAAAGTGTTTATGTATGATAAAAACGGAAAAAGTGTTAGAGGTTTCGATTTTAGAAGAACCAATTCTGAAATTTTAAAAGCACCAAAACATTTGAGAATTCAGAATAAAGATTATATCGTTTTTCCTGAAAAATCTGGTAAACTAAATATTTTGAGTCGGCAGGGAGAACATCGGGTAAACGTAAAAGAAAGTATAGATTTTTCAGATAACCAATGGTATGAGTTTGAAAACGATTTTGTTTCAACAAATGTTGAAGGAAATTTGGTAAAAGTTACGCAAACCGGGCAGGTAACTACTCTAAACACCAGTTTTAGTGAAAATCATAAGATTTCAGCAAGACCAAATATACTGGTAAGTCTTTCCGAAAATATTTTAAAAATTAAGGATAAGGAATTAAGCCTGGATTACGGACTCTACACTGAACCGAAAATCTTTTATGTAAACGATAAATATTACATCAGCTTAACCGATTTACAAACCCAGAAGATTTATGTTTTTGATAGTAATGCAGCGCTGCTTCCCGGTTTTCCGGTTTATGGAACTTCAAAAATCAATTTAAATAATGTTGATATTGATAACCGCCCGGAATTTGTAGTAAAAGGTGGTGAAAAAGAAGTTTTATTGTATAAATTCTAACTCAATTCTGCCTCAAACAATTCTTCAAAATGTTTTAAAACCTTCTCCTGAACTTCAGCCAGGGGAATTTCTTTTTTCCCAAGCTCTACGTTTAAAGAAGTAACTGCTTTGCCTTCAATTCCGCAGGGAATAATATGGTCAAAATAGCCTAAATCGGCATTTACGTTTAGTGCAAAACCGTGCATAGTAACCCAACGGCTGGCACGCACACCCATTGCACATATTTTCCTGGCAAATGGTGTTCCCACATCTAGCCAAACCCCGGTTTCACCCGGGCTGCGTTCGGCTTTTAAACCGTAATCGTTTAAAGTGAGAATAATACATTCTTCCAGAAAACGCAGGTATTTATGTATATCGGTAAAGAAATTATCAAGGTCTAGAATGGGATAACCAACCAACTGCCCCGGGCCGTGATAAGTGATATCGCCGCCGCGGTTAATTTTATAATATTTAGCTTGCCTTTTTTCGAGTTCGGTTTCAGAAATAAGCAGATTTTTAATATCGCCACTTTTACCCAAAGTATAAACGTGCGGATGCTCTACCATTAAAAGGTAATTAGGCGTAATTTCGTTTAAATTTTGTCTTCGGTTTTTAATTTTAAGATCAAGAATTTCCTTAAAAAGACTTTCCTGGTAATCCCAGGTTTCTTTATAATCCTTATATCCTAAATTCTGTAAATTTATCTGTTTGTTCATACGCCTTTTCTCGGATTATTCAGAATAATAAGTGCCGCGATCACTCCCGGAATCCAACCTAAAATAGTAAGGATTAGTACAATTAAAATAGATCCACAACCCCTATCGTAAACCGCGAGGGGTGGGAATAGAACCGAAAGAATTACCCGCCAAACACTCATATTATCTAAAACTTTTATCAAGTATGTTGCAAAGATAAGATTATAAATACAGAAACTTATTTGATAAAGAAGTGCATTTTTATCTTCAAAATATTATCAAAAATTCAGGTTTATATCGCATTGGTTGGTAGCCACATAGTCACTATATTTGCACTCGTTTTGCCAAAGCAAGCAATTAATTTAAATACGAGTATGCAATTATCTGAACAGGAAATAGTAAGAAGAGAAAAGCTTTCTGCACTGAGAAAAGCAGGTATAAACCCCTATCCGGCAGATTTATTCCCGGTAAAGGACACCAGCAAGGGAATAAAGGAGAATTTTGAAGATGGAAAAAAAGTGGTTTTGGCCGGCAGGTTAATGTCACGTCGTATCCAGGGGAAAGCTTCTTTTGCCGAAATACAGGATTCTAAAGGAAAAATTCAGGTTTATTTTAACCGTGATGAAATTTGTACCGGGGAAGATAAAAGCAAGTATAACGATGTATATAAAAAATTGCTGGATATAGGCGATTTTATAGGAATTGAAGGTGAACTTTTTAAAACCCAGGTTGGGGAAATGACGGTAATGGTGAAAGATTTCACTTTGCTAAGCAAATCTATTCGCCCTTTACCACTTCCAAAAACAGATAAAGACGGAAACACTTACGACGGATTTACCGATCCCGAACACCGTTACCGCCAGCGTTATGCCGATTTGGCCGTGAATCCAAAGGTTAAGGAAATCTTTGTAAAGCGTACGAAACTATTCAACGCAATGAGAAATTTCTTTAATGAAAGAGAATACTTCGAAGTTGAAACGCCAATCTTACAATCTATTCCCGGTGGTGCTGCTGCGAGACCATTCGTCACTCATCACAATGCGTTAGATATTCCGCTATATTTAAGAATTGCCAATGAATTATATCTTAAAAGATTAATCGTTGGGGGATTTGACGGGGTTTATGAGTTTTCCAAAAACTTCAGAAATGAAGGGATGGACAGAACCCACAACCCAGAATTTACCGCGATGGAAATCTATGTAGCCTACAAAGACTACAACTGGATGATGGAATTTACAGAAACTTTGCTGGAGCATTGTGCGATCGCAGTAAACAATACTACCGAAGCTGTTTTTGGCCAGCATAAAATAGATTTTAAAGCGCCATACAAACGCGTTACCATGACCGATTCTATCAAAGAATTTACCGGATTTGATATCACCGGTAAATCTGAAGCTGAAATTAGAAAAGCAGCTGAAAATATGGGAATTGAAGTTGATGAAACGATGGGTAAAGGAAAACTCATAGACGAGATTTTTGGTGAAAAATGTGAAGGAAATTATATCCAACCCACCTTTATTACCGATTATCCGAAGGAAATGAGTCCGCTTTGTAAAGAACATCGTGAAAATCCTGAATTAACCGAGCGTTTTGAATTAATGGTTTGTGGAAAAGAAATTGCAAATGCATATTCTGAATTAAACGATCCCATAGACCAACGTGAGCGTTTTGAAGAGCAGCTAAAACTTGCAAAAAAAGGAGACTACGAAGCAACCGAATTTATAGACCAGGATTTCTTAAGAGCTTTAGAATACGGGATGCCACCAACATCTGGATTAGGAATTGGGATGGATCGTTTAATTATGTTCTTAACCAATAATCAATCGATCCAGGAAGTTTTATTCTTCCCACAAATGAAGCCGGAAAGAAAAGCCGTTGAACTTAGCGAAGATGAAAAAACGGTATTTCAGCTATTAAAAAGTGATGAAATTCAGGAGTTGGAAACTATAAAAACCAAGTCGGGTTTAAGTAATAAAAAATGGGATAAAACCCTTAAATCGCTTAGAAAACATAAGATTATAGATGTTTTCAAAGACGATGAAATTATGAAAATTAAAGCCGTTTAATGCGTAATGTTCTATAAATTAATTAGGCATTTTAAGGAATTAAAATGCCTTATTTTTTTCTACTGTTCTATAATTATTACTTTCCAAACATCCCTCCTATGCCACCAAGAGTATCTCCTAAACCACCTTCTTCGCCATTTTCACCGCTAAGATATTTGTCTACCTGAGCAGCCAAAGGTGCTGGCATGCGGTCTTTGAGAAAGCCTGCTACGGTGGTAACCGCAGTTTGAGCTTGTTCCTCACTAATTCCAGCTTTTTCTGAGACTAACTTTATTATTTTTTCCATTACTATTTTTTAATATTTTAGTTTATTTTTAAATATAATCATATCAATTTAATTACCTACTCATTTTAGATCAACCAACTTTTATTTAACTTTATTTTAAACCTTTTTGAGATATTTGAGTCAAAGGATAAGCAAATGCTGATCTTTTTTCTTTTTTAGCTTTTGCTTTAGAAAATTATCACTTCAAATTAATCACACAAACCAAAATTAAACTTTATGACCAAAAGATTTACGAATAAGCTCTTTATAGTAGCCTTATCGGTATCGGTTTCGAGTTGTGCGGTTTTTCAGCCAAATAAATCTTCGGTTGATGCCTCCAAAGAAGAAGCCTCCAAAAAGAATGGAGACTTAGAACCTTACGCCAAAGTAATAACCAAAGACGCCAAAAGTGACAAAGGTTTATTCACCGTACACCGGGTAGAAGATAAATATTTCTACGAAATTCCAGATAGTCTTTTTAACCGTGAAATGCTTACAGTTACAAGAATCGCAAAAACCGCAACCGGAATTGGTTTTGGCGGCGGAAAGCAAAATACCCAGGTTCACCGCTGGCAGAAAAAAGACGGCCACGTTCTTCTAAGAGTTGTTTCTCACGAAATCTACGCAGCAGATTCACTTCCGGTTCATGAAGCGGTGGTAAACTCTAATTTTGAACCTGTTTTACAACGTTTTCCTATAAAAACTGTAGGGAAAGATTCCGTAAATAAAACAACCGTAATTGAAGTAACCGATCTTTATACCAAAGACGTTCAGGCGCTGGGTTTAAGAGACGGCACCAGAAAACAATATAAAGTTTCGCGTTTAGACGATAGCCGTTCTTATATAGATACTATTCGTAGCTATCCTGAAAATATTGAAGTTAGACACGTTAAGACCTATAATGCAGGTGAACCGCCTTCTAATGCAAGTACCGGTTCTATTTCTTTGGAATTCAGCAATTCTATGATCTTACTTCCAAAAGAGCCAATGAAACGTCGTTATTTTGACCAGCGTGTAGGTTGGTTTGCCCGTGGACAAACAGATTATGGGCTTGATGCTCAAAAGAGTAAAGAGGTAAAGTATCTTGATCGTTGGAGGCTTGAGGTTAAGGAAGAAGACAAAGAAAAATTTGAAAACGGCGAATTGGTTGAACCCAAAGAGCAAATTGTTTATTATGTAGACCGCGCCACGCCAGAGCAGTGGATACCATATATAAAACAAGGTATTGAAGACTGGCAGGTTGCTTTTGAAGAAGCAGGATTTAAAAATGCAATTATCGCTAAAGATCCACCAAGTAAAGAAGAAGATCCAGACTGGAGCCCGGAAGACGTGCGCTATTCTGTAGTTCGCTACCTGGCTTCTCCAATTCCAAATGCCAATGGACCTCACGTTAGTGACCCGCGTTCTGGAGAGATCCTGGAATCAGATATCAACTGGTATCACAACGTAATGACCCTGCTTAGAAACTGGTTCTTTGTTCAAACTGCAGCTATAAACGAAGACGCTCGTAGCGTTGAGTTTGAAGACGAAGTAATGGGTCGTTTAATTCGATTTGTTTCTTCTCACGAGGTAGGCCACACTTTAGGTCTTCCACATAATATGGGAAGTAGTGTTGCGTACGCGGTAGAAGATCTTCGTGATCCAGAATTTACTGCTGAATATGGAACTGCACCTTCAATTATGGATTATGCACGTTTCAACTATATTGCACAGCCAGAAGATGGTGATGTGGCTTTAATGCCAGATATTGGACCTTATGATAAATATGCAATTGAATGGGGTTACCGACCAATTTTAGATAAATCTGCAGAAGAAGAAAAGGAAATTCTTGATGAATGGATTCTTGAAAAAGCAGGTGATCCTTTATATCGCTTCGGAAGCCAGCAAAGTGGCGGAGTTATAGACCCGAGTTCTCAAACTGAAGATCTTGGTGACGATGCAGTTTTGGCCAGTGAATACGGAATTAAAAACCTGAAGCGCATAATGCCAAAATTAATCGAGTGGACTGCTGAAGATGGTAAAAATTACGACGATCTTGACGATATGTACGGCCAGATATTAAGTCAGTTTAACCGCTATATGGGGCACGTGACGGCTAATATTGGTGGAGTTTATGAATATTATAAAACTTACGACCAGGAAGGTGCCGTTTACTCTCATGTAGATGCGGCTCATCAAAAGAAGGCGATGAATTTCTTGCACAAACAACTTTTTGAAACTCCAGAATGGTTAATAGACCAGGAAATTTTTAATAAGATTGAATTTGACGGGCATGTTGAACGCATTAGAAATATGCAGGAACGTAGCCTTAATAATCTACTGGACTTCGGAAGAATGGCGCGTTTAATGGAAAACGAAGAAATAAATGGTAATGAAGCTTACGGTTTAATTGATATGATGAGCGATGTTAGAACTGGAATTTGGCGCGAACTTTCTTCGGGACAGAATATAGACCGTTACCGCAGAAATCTTCAGCGTGCTTATATTGAGCGTTTGAAGCATTTAATGACTGAAGAGCAGAGTGAAATTCCTTCAAGATACAGAAGCTGGATTAGCCGAAGCAATATAGATGTTGCTCAAAGTGATATTCGTCCTGTAGTAAGAGGAGAACTTAAAACGCTTCAAAGTCAAATTAGAAGAGCAGCTAACCGTGGAGACCGTTTAACAAGGTACCACCTTCAGGATGCTTTAGAAAGAATAGATTTAATTCTAAACCCAATAAAATAACCTCAACATTTTTTTGGATTAATTAGTTTGGAAGCCACCGTCCCTACACGGTGGTTTTTTTTATAAATAAATTAAACCTTTTTAAAATTCTATAGTCTTACTATTAAAGCCACTTAAATTGCTATGAAAAAGAATTTTTTGATTTAAGTATCAAAAAGTGAAAAGTGAGTTTTTAGATTAGTTAGTTTAGTTTGTTTGAATTGAGAGCAGTATCGGGAAAAATCGAAAATCTAAATTTTATGATACCCATGTAAAATTTACCTCCTTTCTGCTCTCTTTTTTATTTAAAGCAAAAACTTAGCAATAAGTCCTCCCGCCAGCCATAGGTAGCATACAAAAGCAATATATTTTAAGCTCGTTTCCAGTAACTGACTTTTAGGTGCCATCTCCTTCATATGCATCACATCTTTTCGCTTAAAAAATCCAAGATAAATTAGCACCCCAGAAATTGCTAAAAAGAGCATATTCAGCCAAAAAGTATAATCTATTTTAAAATGTTCTGCATCCGTAATTTTTACCGAAGAAGGATCTGGTAATAAATTAAACAGGTTAAACCCGTAATGCAATAATAGAGAAGTACCAATTAATGCGATAAAAAGAAGAAAAAGTATAAAGAAAGACATTTTCCAGCCATAATATTTCGCGTTAATTCTCAAGACCGGAAAAACCACCAAATCACTAAAAATAAAGGCCATTACCCCGGCAAAACTTACTCCTTTTCCAAAGAGCAAAGCTGCCAATGGAATATTCCCCATAGAACCTATAAACGTTAAAAATGCGGCAATTGGACCAACTATTATATGCTCCAGAATTGTGAAAAAACCGAAATCTGTATTTCCTCCTCCCGTATTTATAAATAAAGTTTGAAAAAAGGAATCTGGAACAAAAGCTGCAACAACCCCGGCAATAGTAAAACCTAAAGTCACATCTTTCCAAACCATTTTCCACTCCATAGCATACTGTTTGGACACTTTAGCCCAACTGGTTTCTGACTTTATCTTTTTCTTCCAGGATTTTTCTGAATCTTCATCATCTTCATCTTTTTCGTCCAGGCGTTCGCGTGCTTTTTGTATTAATTTCTTCGGATTAATTAGCCTAATAAGTATCCAGCTGATAAGGATTAGCAATATTCCACCAACATATTCACCTACTACAAATTGCCAACCTAAAAAGATGGCAATTAAGATTCCCAACTCAATAACAAGGTTAGTAGAAGCCAGTAAGAAAGCAATTGAAGAAGAAAAACTGGCTCCTTTTTTAAACAAGCTTTTAGTTGAAGCTAAAGCAGAGAAACTACACGAACTACTAATAAAACCAAAGAAAGTACCGAGCAACATACTTTTAGATTCGTCTTTACCCATAGTCCTTTCCATACGCTTTTCGGTTACAAAAATTTGGATACAACTACTTATTACATAACCCAAAATAAAGGCCCATAAAGCCATCCAGAAAAAACCGGCGCTGGTATAGGCCGCTTCTCCCCACTTACTCAAAAAATCCTGCATTTCTATTAGTTTTGGTGGTTAGTATTCTACTCTAATTTCGAGCTTTTTAATCTTAAAGCATTTGCAATTACTGAAACTGAACTAAAACTCATCGCTAAAGCTGCAATCATTGGTGAAAGTAAAAGTCCGAAGACCGGGTATAAAACTCCGGCAGCAATTGGCACTCCAAGCGTGTTATAGATTAAAGCAAAAAACAGGTTTTGCTTAATATTTTTCATCACTTTTTTACTTAGCATTTTGGCCTTTTTAACTGCTTTAAGGTCACCTTTTACCAGGGTGATTTCTGCGCTTTCTATCGCCACATCTGTTCCCGTTCCCATGGCAATACCAATATTGGCCTGGGCCAAGGCGGGTGCATCGTTTATTCCATCACCGGCCATTGCCACTTTTTTACCTTTTTCCTGAAGTTTTTTCACTTCATTTTGCTTATCCTCTGGCAGCATTCCAGCTTTAAAGCCGGTTAACCCGAGTTCTTCAGCAACAGATTTTGCAGTTTTCTCATTATCGCCGGTAAACATATAAACCTCAACCCCATCATCCATTAAAGATTTTAGAGCTTCTCTACTGGTTTTTTTAATAGGATCGGTAATTGTAAAGTATCCCGTTACTTTCCCATCTACCGCTACAAAAGAAACGGTTTTACCTTTCTCCTGTTCAGCCGTTACTTTTTTATTTATTTCTGAAGGAATTTCAACATTTTCTGCTTGCATCAGTTTATCATTCCCAATGGCAATCCTCTTGTTATTTACCGTGCCTGTAACTCCTTTTCCGGTAATGGAATTGAAATCTGAAGCTTCAGTATATTTCAGCTGATTTTCTCTTGCAAAATCTACAGTAGCTTTAGCCAGCGGATGTTCACTTTGAGAATTTACCGAAGCGATAAGTTTTATAATTTCATCTTTATTTTCTTCAGAAATCACTTCAACTTTTTCCACTTTGGGTTTACCTTCAGTAATGGTTCCGGTTTTATCTATAATCAAAGTATCAATATCATCCATTTGCTCTAACGCACGGGCGTTTTTAATAAGCACCCCATTTTGTGCACCTTTTCCCACTCCTACCATAACAGACATTGGAGTGGCCAGGCCAAGCGCACAGGGGCAGGCAATTATTAATACTGCGATGGCATTCACTAAAGCGTAAACATATTGTGGCTCTGGCCCGTAAATAGCCCAAACTATATAGGTAATTATCGCAATAATCACTACCACCGGCACAAAATAAGCTGAAATCCTATCGGCTAATTTCTGAATTGGGGCCTGGGACCGGCTGGCATCATTTACCATCTTTATAATTTGAGAAAGCAAGGTCTCCTCTCCCACTTTTTCAGCTTTCATTGTAAAACTCCGGTTTCCATTAATGGTCCCTGAACTTACTTTATCGCCTTCAGCCTTATCAACCGGGATGGGCTCCCCGGTAATCATAGATTCATCAATACTGGAATTCCCGTTTTCGATAGTTCCGTCTACCGGAATTTTATCTCCCGGTTTTACTCTTAGAATATCTCCTTTTTCAATTTCGTCTATAGCAACTTCCTTTTCTTCGCCATTCACTACTTTTATCGCTTTGTTGGGAGCAAGTTTCAGCAGTTCTTTTATCGCAGAATTTGTTTTACTATGCGCGCGCGCCTCCAAAACCTGCCCAAGTAAAACAAGCGTTAGAATAACCGAGGCGGCTTCAAAATAAACGTGCACTGTGCCCGTTTGAGTCTTAAATTGCGGCGGAAAAAAATCGGGACACAACAAGCCGAAAACACTAAAAACCCAGGCTACCCCGGCGCCAATGCCAATTAGCGTGAACATATTGAGGTTCCAGGTTTTTATAGATCGCCAGGCACGTTCAAAAAACATCCAGGTAGCATAAAAGACCACGGGAATTGATAAACCAAACTGAATCCAATTCCAATATTTTTGGTCTAAAATTTCATAAAGCGGATTGCCTGAAATCATCTCAGACATCGCGATAATAAAAATGGGAAGCGTAAACGCTACGGCTATATTAAACTTTTTGAGTAACTTTTTATAAGATTTACTTTCTGAAGATTCTTCCGGTTCTTTGGGCACCAGATCCATTCCACATTTGGGACAGGAACCGGGACCATCCTGCTCTACTTCAGGATGCATGGGGCAGGTATACGTAGCAGCTTGTGGTTTTAGGCTGGCTTCTTCTACCAGGTCCATTCCGCAAACCGGACAATCGCTGGGCTCAGTGTAAGTTTTATCACCTTCACAATGCATAGGGCAATAATAAACACCTGTTCCCTGCCCTGATTGAGAAGATTTTTTCTTATTAGATTTTACTTTTTTACCGGGTTCGTGAATTTCATAGTGTCCCCCATCTTTCTTTAAGGCTTGCTGCAATTTTTCTAAGGAAACATTTTTTTCCGCAACAATTTTTGCTTCTTCTTTTTCGAGGTTTACCTCAGCACTTTTAACCCCTTCAACTTTACTTAGCGTTTTTTCTACGTGAGATCTACAACCCATACAGGTCATTCCACTCACCGGATATGTTTTAAGGCTTTCGTTTTTTGGATGAATTTGATAGTTGCTGTCTTCCAGTGCTTTTTGAAATTTTTCAATTTCAATATGTTGTTGCATTTCGATTTCCGCAGCAGCTTTTTCAAGATCTACCCGGGCATCAATAACACCTTCAACATTTTTTAAAGTATTTTCAACGTGGGCCCTGCAACCCATACAGGTCATCCCGGAAATTTGATAGGTATGTTTCATAGATTTTATTGGAGAAAAAAAGGCTGTTTGAACCTCTATTGTTACTTACGTCATGCTGTCCCGAAGCTTCGGGATTATTTTAGCATCTAAATTGAAAGAAATTAGACCCTGGAACAAGTTCAGGGTAACGTCTACTAGTAAAAAATCAAACAGCCTTTAAAATTAAATTTTATGCTAAGTAAGCTTCACAAGCTTTTGCACATTCACGGCAGGCTTTAGCGCAATCCTGACAGTGTTGATGTTCGTGTTTACCGCATTCATCGGCACACGCATTACAAATTTCAATGCAATATTTTACAAGTCCGTCTACATTTTTATAGCCGGTGACCAACACCTGGTTAAGGGTGCTACAAACCTCTGCACAAACACGATCGGTTCTAATGCAGTCTTTCATCATTTTCACATTGTCTTCATCAAGACAGGCATCAGCACAATAGTTACAATGATTAATGCAATTCCCTAAGGTGCTTAACAATTTCTCATTTCTCATAATATTGGTTTTTATTGGTTTAAATCAAAGTTAAGCACTATTAACCGCAATGAGTTTTAAAATTATGGTAAGAAGTTATAAGAAAATTGAAAAGATTAAAACGGATTTTACTCCCAATTAACTAATAAAACAATATTACTATGGTCTAAATTTGTTTGCTACAATTTATCCAGAGATTTTCGCTCCTGGTGGTGAAGTTTGTATTGGGATGGGTTTAAGCCGGTTTCTTTTTTGAAAAAAGTTGAAAGATACGCTGCACTACCAAATTGCAATTTATCGGCAATTTCTGAAATATTTAATTCATCATATTCCAGTAATTCTTTAATGCGTTCAGCTTTAATTTTATTTTGAAAACTTTGAATGCTTTGTCCTTCGGCTTTACTAAAAATACTCGTGAGATGACTATAATCGTAATGTAGTTCTTCACTTAAAACTTCAGAAAGCTTTTTGTTTTTAAAATCTTTGCGTTCGTAAACCCATTCAATAATTATAGACTTAATATTGGTAACAATTTTATCGTGGCGTTCAGCTACAATTTCAAATCCGTTTGCTTTAAGCGCTTCTTCAAAAAGCTGAAATTGCTCTAAAGAGAGCTCTTTCTCAAACTCTATCCTGCCTAAACTAATATCTACATATTTAAGTTTTTGTTGCTGCAAAGTGTTTTCTACACTCATAAGGCAACGGTCACAAACCATGTTTTTTATATGTAAGATATTATTCATTTAGAATTTAGCTTTTAGAATTTCTTTAAGCTGGTATGCCTTGCTGAAATAAAAAATAGTGAGTGCAAAATTACGAAGAATTAATCTTTCCTCTGTAATCTTAAAGAGTACCGAAAAAATTACAAATTAAACTTGAAGAGGGTTTTCATTTAATAAACTTCAGGAAAAAAGAATAAAAGTGATTTTTAAAAAAAATTATTTAAAAAAAAATCAAACTTACATTTTTAGGCAATCCATTGCGTAGACTGGGATACGAGGCACTACCCCCCTAATTTAAAAGTGTTTAGGGCAATCTACTCCCGAAAAAAGGCGGAAATAATTTAGTAGGTATAAAAAAAATTCACTTATTTTATATGTTAATAAAAACAAAAAATTATGTGGGGATTTATTGCATTACTTTTTTTTAATTTTCAAGGTGGAATGGAAGTTACTACAACCTCTCCTCCAACTACAGACGATAAAATTGAAGTAATTACTCCTAACGATAAACTGGGAGAAAATAATCTTGCTTACAAATGGGGAAAATTAGCTTTAGATGCTACAGCTAAAGATACCGACAGATTTAATCCAAGACCCACGATAAGTTCTCGTTTCCTCGGGCTTATTTTCACCGCAGTTTTTGATGCCTGGTCCCGGTATGACGATAAAGCAATTCCTGTTTATATGCAGGGCATTGAACGCCGCCCACTTCAAGAACAGAATTTAAAAAATAAGGAAATTGCCATAAGTTATGCGGCTTTTAGGACTATGAACGAATATTACTTTACCGATGAGTCTATGTTTCGGGAATTTATGGTAGAACTGGGATTAGACCCAGATGACACCTCTTTAGATCCTAATACCGCTGTTGGAATAGGTAACCTGGCGGCAAAAGCCGTAATTGAAGCCAGGCATAATGATGGTGCAAATCAATATGGTGAAGAAGAAGGCTCTAATGGTAAAGCTTATTTTGATTATATGGGTTACAAACCCGTTAATTCTGCCGATGAGAATATAGACCTTAACAGGTGGCAATCTAAATATTTCTCTGATGGAAAAGGAGGCCAATTCGTGCCAAAATGTTTAACGCCTTACTGGCACAAGGTGGAGCCGGTTGGATTACAATCGGCAGATCAGTTCAGGCCGGGACCACCACCAATGGTAGGTTCAAAACAATTAGAGGAAGAAGTAAAAGAAGTAGTAGAATTACAGGCAAATCTAACCGATGAGCAAAGAGCCCTGGTAGAATTTATGCGAGATGGCCCGCAATCGGTTCAACAGGCCGGCCATTGGCTAAAGTTTGCCCAGGAAGTCTCAGTTCGGGATCAACATAACCTGGATAAAGATGTAAAAATGTATTTCTACAACCAGATCACTGCAATGGATGCATTTATTGCCTGCTGGGATAGTAAAATGTATTACGATTACGCCAGGCCTTATGCTTTAGTTCATGAATTTTTCAAAGACGAAGATATTTACGGTTGGGGAGGCCCAGAAAAAGGAATGGTAGAAATGAAAGGACAGGACTGGAGACCATATTCTCCTTCAACTTTCTTATGCCCTCCTTTTCCCGGTTATGTATCGGGCCACAGTGCCATTAGTGGTGCCTGCGGTGAAGCTTTAAAACTTTTTACCGGAAGTGACGAATTTGGATCTGAAGTCACATTAACTCCCGGAATCCTTACAGAGCCAAACCGACTTGGCAAGGAAGTCACTTTAGAATTCCCTACTTTCTCGGAAGCCGCAGAAATGGCCGGTTTATCCCGCGTTCTTGGCGGTTACCATATCCAGGCAGATAATATTGAAGGGCTAAAGTTAGGAAGAAAGGTAGCCCGGGAAAACTGGATCTTCTTTAAAAAACACATAGGAGAACCTGTAATAAGCAAGCACACCAGTCTTTCAAATAATTAATCCCTGGAATTTCAATAAATAGCCATACCAGGTTAAATTCAAACAATACCCTCCAAAATAATCATCCCAAAATGAAAATACTTTATAAGTCATTTTTCCTGATTTTTTTCTTTTTAATTATTTCGTGTAAGGATTCTGCCCCAGAGGAAAAGGAATTAGCGAAA
Organism: uncultured Salegentibacter sp.; assembly: GCF_963972535.1. Lineage (NCBI taxonomy): Bacteria > Pseudomonadati > Bacteroidota > Flavobacteriia > Flavobacteriales > Flavobacteriaceae > Salegentibacter > uncultured Salegentibacter sp. The sequence continues at coordinate 2,630 of NZ_CAXAVR010000052.1, read as the reverse complement.
AAAGAATCGACTGAAAATACTAAAATCTTCAGCAATGTTTCTGCCGCAAAATCTGGTATCAATTTTAGTAACAACCTTACCGAAAACGATTCCTTAAATTACTTTACCTACTCTTATATTTATATGGGTGGAGGGGTATCTACCGGAGACATTAATAACGATGGCCTTCCAGATCTTTATTTTACAGGAAACCAGGTTCCCAACAAACTTTATTTGAATAAAGGAAATATGGAATTTGAAGATATTACAGAATCTGCCGGGGTTGCTGGAGATGAGAGATGGTACACAGGAGTCACCATGGCCGATGTTAATGCAGATGGTTTTCTGGATATTTATCTTTCTGTAGGAGGAAAATTTCAACCTAAAAACAACCAGCTCTTTATAAATAATGGAGATGGAACTTTTAGTGAAAAAGCTAAAGAATATGGTTTAGACGATCCCGGTAATAGTGTACAGGCCACCTTTTTTGATTACGACAAAGATGGTGACCTTGATGTTTACATAGCCAATTACCCTCCAACCCGTTTTGACGCTCCAAATTTTGTATATGAATACCAAATGAATAGTGTAACCGATCTGCAAACCGATCATTTAATGCGTAACGACGGTGGGAAATTTACCGATGTTACTAACGAAGCAGGGGTTAGAAGTTTCGGGTTAACGCTCTCTGCAACAGTTGGAGATTTAAATAACGATGGTTGGCCAGACCTCTATATTTCTAACGATTTTAGTTCCCCAGATTTTATGTATATAAACAATGGTGAAGGCAGTTTTAGAGAAGTGGTAAAAGATGCTACCTCTCACACTTCATTTTACGGAATGGGTGTAGATATAGCAGATTATAATAACGATGGGCTTTTAGATATTTATCAGGTAGATATGTCTGCCAAAGATAATAGGAGAAAAAAAGCCAATATGGCCAGTATGAACCCCGATTTGTTCTGGGGTACTGTAGAAGCTGGTTTTCACTATCAATACATGCAGAACGTGCTGCAAACCAATACGGGAGTTTTTAACAATAACACACCGTTTTTTGCAGATCAATCCCGTATTGCCGGTGCCGCTTCTACAGATTGGAGCTGGGGCCCGCTTTTTGCCGATTTTGATAATGACGGCCACAAAGATCTTTTTGTAACCAACGGCACACGAAGAGAAATAAACAACAACGATTATTTTAACGAGCTTAAAAACAAGTCGCTTACTAAAGAAGACCGTCTTGAAAAAAGTTTAAATATTCCTTCAGAAAAAATAGACAATTTTATTTTTGAAAATAACGGTGATCTAACCTTTAATATAGCTAATGAAAAATGGGGGATTGTATATGAAGGATTTTCTAACGGAGTAGTTTATGTAGATCTTGACAATGATGGTGATTTGGAAATTATCACCAACAATATAGACGACACAGCTTCTGTTTTTGAAAACCAGAGTTCCACAAAAAATAATTATGTACAAATTAAACTACAAGGACCCGAAAAAAATAAATTCGGTATAGGCAGCAGGGCGTATGTTACCGCAAACGATACTGAACAGATGCAGGAATTAACTTTGTCACGTGGCTTTCAGTCTTCGGTGGCGCCTCAACTTCATTTTGGACTTGCGCAGGCAGATCTTATTGACGAAATTAGAATTGAATGGCCAGATGGGAAAGTTGAAATAAGAGAGGATGTAGAAGCAAATCAGTTTCTAAGTTTTAACTACGAAGATGCTTCAGTAATAGAAACTTCTAATGAACTAAAGCCTGAAACCTTATTTTCAACCATAACAGATTCAACTTCATTCCCTACCCATAAGCATATTGAAAATGAGTACGACGATTTTAAAGACGAAGTACTTCTTCCCCACCGCACTTCTACCTTTGGTCCCAGTATCGCGGTTGGAGATTTAAACGGCGATGGCAAAGAAGATTTTATTGTGGGAGGCGCAGCTACTTATGAAGCTGGATTATATTTTTGGACTGAGAACGGCTTTAAAAAGCAAGCCAGTGCTGCTTTTGAAAAGGATAAAGCTTACGAAGACCTTGACGCCTTAATTTTTGATGCTAATGGAAATGGCCATAACGATATCTATGTAGTTAGTGGAGGCAATGAGTTTGATCCAGATTCTGAAATGCTTCAGGACAGGTTATATATCAATGATGGAAAAGGGAATTTTACAAGAGACTTAAATGCTCTCCCAAAAATGTACGACAGTGGTTCTAAAGTATACAAAGCCGATTTTGATAAAGATGGAAAGGAAGAATTATTGGTATTGGGAAGATTAGTTCCCGGTAATTATCCAAAACCCGCTAACAGTTATATTTTAAAAAATAACAGCAAAAATGGTAAAGTATCGTTTAAAGATGTAACTCAATCGGTTGCCCCATTTCTTCAATCTTTAGGGATGGCAACCAGTGCAGAAATTGTTGATTTTGACAATGACGGCTGGCAGGATATTATTATAGTAGGAGAATGGATGCCAATAAAAATTTTCAGGAATAATAAGACATCATTTAAGGATGTTTCTGAAGATATGGGAATTACCGATGATACTGCCGGCTGGTGGTGGAGTATTAAAAAAGGTGATTTTGATAATGACGGGGACCAGGATTTTATAGTAGGAAATCTAGGTGAAAATTATAAATATACAGC
>NZ_CAXAVR010000051.1:0-18622 GCF_963972535.1 uncultured Salegentibacter sp. | reverse complement strand
TGATTTTATTTTGTTTGGTTTTTTAAGGATGCCCCGCAATACTGCGGGGTTTTTTTATAAATTATTGAGAAAAGAATTTTTTTATACGTGAAGCCGTGAATGTGGCTGTTTTACAAGCTATTTCTACTTGTTTTGTAAAATCATTTAGGATGTTAAAAAAAAATTGATATACTTTTGCAGCTAGAAAAAAGAGAGTTATGGCAAAGAATTTAGTGATTGTAGAGTCCCCTGCCAAGGCGAAAACCATCGAAAAATTTTTAGGAAAAGATTATAAGGTGGCTTCCAGTTTTGGACATATTGCCGACCTGCCTACAAAAGAATTAGGTGTTGATACCGAAGGTAATTTTAAACCAAAATATATAGTTTCTAAAGACAAAAAAGATGTAGTTAGAAAACTAAAAGGTTTTGCAAAAGATGCTGATATGGTATGGCTGGCAAGTGATGAAGACCGGGAGGGAGAAGCTATAGCCTGGCACCTTGCCGAAGAGCTTAATCTTAAAAGTGATAAAACCAAAAGGATTGTTTTTCACGAGATCACTAAATCGGCTATTCTTAAAGCTATTGACAATCCCAGGGATATTAATTATAACCTGGTAAATGCCCAGCAGGCCCGTAGGGTTTTAGACAGGTTGGTAGGTTACGAACTTTCGCCGGTTTTATGGCGAAAAGTTAAAGGAGGTCTTTCTGCCGGGAGAGTACAATCTGTTTCAGTGAGACTTATTGTAGAAAGAGAAAGAGAAATTCAAAATTTTACTGCGGAAGCTTCCTTTAGAATAGACGCCGAATTCACTACAGAAGACGGTAAATCTTTTAAAGCAAAAATCCCGAAAAATTTTGATACCCGTAAAGAAGCCGAAGCATTTCTTCAGCAAAACTTAGGATCAGATTTTAAAGTAGCAGAACTTACTACCAAGCCTGCAAAAAAATCTCCTGCACCACCGTTTACCACTTCAACTTTGCAACAGGAAGCTGCCAGGAAGTTGTATTTTTCAGTAAGTAAGACCATGACTATGGCGCAACGTTTATACGAAGCAGGTCATATTACTTATATGAGAACAGATTCGGTAAACCTTTCAGAAGATGCACGAAAAGGAGCTAATGAAGAAATTTTAAAGGCTTACGGAGATAAATACGCAAAATCAAGACAATTTAAAGGAAAAACTAAAGGCGCTCAGGAAGCTCACGAAGCAATTCGCCCAACAAATTTTGCCAGCCACTCGGTAAGGGCAGATCGGGACGAACAACGCTTATATGAGTTGATCTGGAAGCGAGCTATCGCTTCACAAATGAGTGAAGCCCAATTGGAACGTACTAATGTAAAAATTGAAGCTTCTAAACACGATAAGCAGTTTACTGCAAATGGAGAAGTTTTGAAATTTGACGGTTTCCTGAAAGTTTACCTGGAAAGTACCGATGATGATGAAGATGCAGAAGAGCAAAACGGAATGTTACCGGCTTTAAAGGAAAATCAGCCGCTTAATAACAAATATATTACCGCAACAGAAAGATTTACAAGACCGCCATATAGATATACTGAAGCTTCTTTAGTGAAAAAACTGGAAGAATTGGGAATTGGACGTCCTTCTACTTACGCACCTACAATTTCTACTATTCAGAATAGGAATTATATAGAAAAAGGGTCGGTTGAAGGTACAGAGCGCGAGTATTTGCAATTTGTATTGAAAGGTTCTGACATCAAAGAGAATAAATTAACTGAAACCGTAGGAAGTGATAAAGGAAAATTAGTGCCAACTGCCGTAGGTATGGTGGTGAACGATTTTCTTGTGAATCATTTTTCAAACATTCTTGATTATAATTTTACCGCGAGAGTTGAGCAAAGTTTTGATGATATCGCGGAAGGAAATGAAGAATGGACGCATATGATGAAAGAATTCTATGAAGACTTTCATCCGCAGGTTGTAGATGTAGCCAAAAATGCCGACCGAGAGGTTGGAGAAAGAATTTTAGGTGAAGATCCTGAAACCGGCAAGCCTGTAAGTGTAAGGTTAGGAAAATTTGGGCCTATGGTTCAAATTGGTTCCGTAGAAGATGATGAAAAACCAAAATTCGCCAGTCTTGGTCCAGACCAAACTTTAGATTCGGTTACTTACGAAGAAGCGATGGATCTTTTCCAGCTTCCGAAGGAATTAGGAGAGTATAAAGATGAAAAAGTTGAGGTAAATAATGGCCGTTTTGGTCCTTATGTGAAATTTGGCAAGAAATATGTTTCGCTTGAAAAAGGCGAAGACCCATTAAACGTAGATTTTGATCGCGCAATGGAGCTGATCAAGGAAAAAGAAAAGGCGGATGCTCCAATTCACCACTACGAAGATATGCCGGTGCAAAAAGGTGTAGGCCGTTTTGGTCCTTTCTTAAAATGGAATGGTATTTTCATTAATGTAAATAAGAAATACGATTTTGATAATCTTTCTATTGAAGATATTGAAACCCTAATTGAAGATAAAAAGCGTAAAGAGCGTGAGAAGTTGATCCACAACTGGGAAGAAGAAGGAATTAGGGTTGAAAAAGCACGTTGGGGAAGGTTTAATATTATAAAAGGCAAGACTAAAATTGAGTTGCCAAAAACCACAGATGCCGAAAACTTAAGTTTGGAGGAAGTAAAAGAAATTCTTGAAGAGAAATCTAAAAAGAAAAAAAAGACTACTAAAAAGAAAGCTCCGGCTAAAAAAACGACTGCTAAGAAGAGCACGGCAAAAAAGAAAACCACTACAAAAAAGAAGAAGTAATATATGGATTTAGATTTTCTGAGTCCCCTTTCTGAAGAGTTGCTTAGGGAAATTGCCGGTTTTGGTGAACATTCCCTGGGAAATTCAGTAAAAAAACATACCGCCTCTCACGGTTTGCCAGATTTAGATGGCGTACAAATGGCAGTGGTGGGTATTAAAGAAAACCGGCTGGGAGAAGAAATAGACTTTCTTGATTTTGTAGATGTAAGAAAGGCTTTTTATAGTTTATTCCCGGGAAACTGGCACATTAATATTGCCGATTTGGGGGATATTGAAAAAGGCGAGACTGTAGAAGATACTTATTTTGCAGTGCAAACCCTGGTGGCGCAATTAGTGAAAAAAGATTTGATTCCCGTGCTTTTAGGCGGAAGTCAGGATTTGGTTTACGCACAATACCGGGCTTACGATACTTTAGATCAAATGGTGAATCTTGTAAATATAGATAGCCGTTTTGATTTAGGGGATGCCGAAAACCCTATAGGCAATCGCTCTTACGTGGGTAAGATAGTGGTTAATCAGCCTTATAATTTATTTAATTATTCCAATATTGGCTATCAAACCTATTTTAATTCGCAAGATGAAATAGAATTAATGGAGCGCCTGTTTTTTGACGCTTATCGTTTAGGAGAAGTTAGTAATAATATAAAATTAGTAGAACCGGTAATGCGAGATGCAAATATGGTGGCTATAGATTTAGCAGCTGTAAGTGCACCTTCATCGGGTTCTCGTGATATTGCTTCCCCTAATGGATTTGATGGGAAGGAAATTTGTGCGCTTTCACGATATGCGGGGATTAGCGACAAAGTAAGCTCTTTCGGGATTTATGAATATGATAATTTAAAATTCGGAAATTTGGGCGCCATGTTAATGGCACAAATGATGTGGTATTTTGCCGAAGGGGTAAATTACCGGACTAACGAAAATACTATTTCGGCAAAAAAAGAGTTTATAAAGTATCAGGTTCCTATAGATGATGAGGTTTTAGTGTTCTACAAAAGTCCTGTTAGCGGGAGGTGGTGGATAGAGATTCCGTTTCTTGAACATGTAGATACTAAATTAAAAAGGAGTACGTTATTACCTTGCAGTGAGGAAGATTACCTGGAAGCTTGTAATCAGGTAATTCCAGAAAGATGGTATAAAGCAAAAAGAAAAAACGAAGTTTAAAATAATTTCAGGCATTCTTGGTATTTACTGTATTTTTACCTAAAATATTGTTTTTTAAAAAATAATTAGATAGGTTTACTGCCGTAAATTGAGATGTCTTAACCTAAGAGAAACTATGAAGAAATTTATTTCGCTAATAGCTGTTCTGGCCTTGCTTTCAAGCTGTGGGCGTGGAGATCGTGGACAGCTGGTTGGTGCGAAAGGGGAGAAGTGGAATCCGGAGAAACCACTTGGGATGACATTAATTCCTGGAGGTTCATTTATAATGGGAAAGTCTGATGATGATATCGCAGGCCAACGCAATGCCCCGCCTAAAACGGTGACCGTGCGTTCTTTCTATATGGATGAAACCGAAATTACCAATGCCGAATACCGTCAATTTGTTAATGATGTAAAGGATTCTATTGTTAGAACCGAATTAGCAATTATGGCTGAAAACATGGGCGAAGCAGAAGGCTCAGGCGGAATTGGAGATTACGCTTTTATGGATGCCGATGAAGGTGATATGACGCCTTATGAAGAATATATGCTGAATACATACGGCCAGGGTGGCCCATCTGATACCTACGAGAACCGCCGTTTAAATAAGGATATTGATATTATTTGGGATACAGAAGATTACCCAGATGTGTATTATGCGGAGGTTATGGATATGATGTATATCCCCATGGAAGAAGTTTATAACGGCCAACGTACCATAGATGTAGAAAAATTAAAGTTCACTTATACCTGGATGGATGTGCAAGGTGCCGCTAAAAAGCAAGGAAATAGAAGTGATTATATAAAAAGAGAAGAAATTCAAATTTATCCCGATACTACAGTTTGGATAAGAGATTTCAACTATTCATATAACGAGCCTATGCATAATGATTATTTTTGGCATAGTGCTTTTGACGATTATCCTGTAGTGGGAGTTACCTGGAAACAGGCAAGGGCTTTTACGCAATGGAGAACTTTATATCATAATTATTACCGAAGAGAAAAAGGTGAGCACAACGTGCCTTCTTACCGTTTACCAACCGAGGGTGAATGGGAATACGCAGCTCGTGGTGGTTTAGAAGGAGCTACTTACCCGTGGGGAGGTCCTTATGCCAAAAACGACCGTGGTTGTTTTATGGCCAACTTTAAACCATTAAGAGGCGATTACGCGGCAGATCAGGCACTTTATACTGTTGAAGCTCAATCTTACGATCCAAATGATTACGGTTTGTATAATATGGCCGGAAACGTGGCAGAGTGGGTAGATTCGTCTTACGATCCCGCTTCTTACGAATACATGTCTTCAATGAACCCAACGGTTAATAATCCCGACGATATGCGAAAAGTAGTTCGCGGAGGTTCCTGGAAAGATGTAGCTTATTTCCTTCAGGTAAGTTCAAGAGATTATGAATATGCAGATTCTGCAAGAAGCTATATTGGCTTTAGAACAGTTCAGGATTACCTCGGAACAGATGTTACCCTAAATCAACCAAACAGATAATTAACAACAACCTATTGAACCAGTAGAAAATCTAAATCTATTTTATTATTATGGCAAAATCGAATTCAACAAAGAGAATAACAAACATGGTGTACGGTTTAGGTGCATCAGTTGTAATATTAGGTGCACTTTTTAAAATTATGCACTGGCCAGGAGCAAACCCAATGCTTATTGCAGGGCTTATTGTAGAAGCTCTTGTATTCGCATATTCAGCATTTGAACCAACAGACGATGATCTTGACTGGTCTTTAGTTTACCCTGAATTAGCCGGTGGACAAGAAACTCGACGTAGCGCAACAGTAATTGAGGAAGACAAGGAAACTCAGGGCCAACTTTCTAAGAAATTAGATGAAATGCTTAAAGAAGCCAAGATAGATGCTAATTTAATGAGCAGCCTTGGGGACAGTATTCGTAATTTTGAAGGAGCGGCAAAAGGAATTGCTCCTACTGTAGATGCTATGGCTTCTCAAAAGAAATACAGCGAAGAGCTTACTACAGCAGCTACGCAAATGGAAACCTTAAATAATATTTATAAAGCTCAGGTAGAATCAGCTTCACGCCAGGCAGAAATCAACCAGGAGGTTGCAGAAAATGCCGGTAAATTAAACCAGGAAATGGGATCTCTTGCAGCTAACCTTTCTTCTTTAAACGGAGTTTATGGAGGTATGCTTACAGCTATGAACGGTACCCGCAGTGGTGTGCCAACTAATTAGTGAATTTATTACCCCTGAAAACCTAAATTATTAAAGAACAAAACTAATTAGCACATGGCGTCTGGAAAACAAACCCCAAGACAGAAGATGATTAACCTGATGTATCTGGTGTTCATCGCAATGATGGCACTAAATATGTCTAAGGAAGTATTGACAGCCTTTGGTCAAATGAATGAAGACCTTGAGGAATCTAATGCTACTACATCTCAACGTAACGATATGGCAATGGCCGGTTTAGCCGCCAAAGCCGAAGAACAACCTGCAAAATATGAAGAATTAAAAGCTAAAGCCGAACAAATTGGTGTGCTTTCAGATAATTTATACAATACGGTAGGTAATCTTAAAGATGAATTATTAGCTGATTATGAAGGTGAAGATAGAAACAATTATGAATCTATGGATCGCTCTGATAAGTTAGACAACTTATTTTTTGCGAGTGGAAGAGTAACACCAAGAGGAGAAGAGTTTGTTGCAGCTATAGATACTTATAGAAATGAAGTACTTAATATTCTGGGAGATGGTTTTCCGCAGATTAGAAGTGAAGTTGCAAACGATTTTTCTACGGAAGAAATTACTGATAACGAGAATGTAACCAAACCCTGGTTGATGTACAACTATCAGGGATTTCCGTTAATTGCTTCTCTTACAAAATTAACTCAGATACAATCTGATGTTAGAACAACAGAAAACGATATTTTATCTTCAATGCTTGAAGGGCAATTGCAAAGTGACGTTTCCTTAACTAATTATCAGGCCATAGTAGTGCCAGACAAAACGGCCTTTTTTAGTGGTGAAAACTTTAAAGGTAAAGTAGTTTTAGGTCGTGTAGATCCTACTTTAAAGTTTGAAAATGTTACTATAAACGGCAATAATGTAGAGAGCACACAGGCGGGACAGGTTATGTTAGATTTCCCTGCAGGTAATGTAGGTGAAAAAGAAATTAACGGAGAGCTTCAGTTTAAAGAAGGTGACTCAATTGTGAGAATCCCTATTAATAGTTCTTATGCGGTTATACCAAAGCCTAATTCAGCAGTTATTTCTGCTGATAAAATGAATGTACTTTATCGCGGAGTTCAAAACCCAATGACGATTTCTATTCCTGGTGTAGGTAGTATTAGTGCTCAGGCTCCAGGACTTTCACCAGCTGGTGGTGCGGGACAATACGTGATGAACGTTACTAATTTACAGGCTAGAGAAGTAGCAATTAATGTAAGCGGTAAGCTTCCCGGTGGAGAAACCGTTTCAGATAGTAAAACATTTAGAATTAAAGATATTCCAAGACCGGCAGGTACGGTTAGGGGAGAAGATGGATCGGTGCAAATGCAACGTAATAGTTTAGAAGTTTCTACTATTGGTGCAACACTTCCAGATTTCGATTTCAATCTTGATCTAAACGTAACAGGATTTAGTTTTAAAGTACCGGGACAACCAACTATTCAGGTTAATGGTAGTAGGTTAGACGATAGAGCAAAAGCTGCTCTAAGAAGAGCAGGACGAGGAGAATCTGTGCAAATTTTTGATATTCAAGCGGGTATCTCTGGTAACTCTGGATATAAACTGAAGAAAGTTTCTCCGGTTGTTATAGAGTTAACAAATTAATAAAATTTAGAAGATGAATTGGAGAGGATTTTTATTGAATGCTTTGGTGTTTTCTTTCACAATAACATCTTTTGGGCAGGCGAATATTTTAAACGCTAAAGACCCTGAAGATATTGGCAGGAAAACCGAAGCCCAGATTCAAAGTGATATAAATGATAAACCACTTGAATATGGATACATTGAAGATCGTGATGTATTATGGTCTAAAAACGTATGGGAAAAAATAGATCTTGATGAAAGGGTTAATTTCCCATTGTATTATCCAATAGATACTAATAATATTGGGAATAACCGTAGGGCCCTGTACGATGTTTTGGTTTCTGCTATTAAAAGTGGTAAAATTCAAAACATTTATGCCGATTCTTACTTTAAAGAAAAGAGAACCCTTAAGGATATTGAAGCGACCTTATCTAAAGTAGATACTACAGATCTTGGAATTGAGCAGTATAATGCCGGGGAACAGGTTGAAGAACAATTTATAGATAGACGGGATTTAAGTGCCGCTGATATCGCAGAATATCATATTCGTGGAATGTGGTATTTTGATAAACGCCAGGCAGAATTGAAGTATAGAATACTCGGTATAGCTCCCGTAGCTCCCGATGTAAACTTTATAGATTCTGGTCAAACCGATCTGGTAGAATTATTTTGGGTTTGGTTTCCCGATGCCAGGCAGGTTTTGCATGATAATAAAGCCTTTACCGGCAGTAGTTCTGCGCAAACCGTCACCTTTGATCATTTACTGAATTCCAGAAGATTTGATGGGATGATCTATAAAGAAGATAACGTCTATGGAGATCGTGAAATTGATGAATACATTGTAGATAATGCGTTTATGGAACTTTTAGAAGCCCAGCGTATTAAAGAACAAATAAGAAACTTTGAGCTGGATATGTGGAATTACTAATTCCTTTAAAAGTTTCAAAATTTATTAGAAAAGCGTTCCTTATGGAGCGCTTTTTCATTTTTAATAGGGAGGTTAACTATAAATTTTTAATTTTAAACTATGTTAGATTATATAGTAGTTGGTTTAGGCCTAAGCGGAATTGCAATAAGTCAAAGGCTGGAAAACAGAAATAAGAAATTTGTAGTTTTTGAAGATAATTCTCAAAAATCTTCCCTGGTTGCCGGTGGGCTGTTTAACCCGGTAATTCTTAAACGTTTTACCCTAGCCTGGAATGCAAATGAGCAAATGAAGATCGCGATTCCTTTTTATAAGGAATTAGAGGCAAAATTACAGGCTAAGATCGTTTATCCTGTAGAAATTTATAGAAAATTCTTTTCAGCTGAAGAGCAAAATAACTGGTTTGAAGCGGCAGATAAACCTTTACTTTCAGAATATTTAGATACCGATCTAGTTAAAAATATTAATCCTTGCATTCCTTCAGAATTTTCTTTTGGAAGGGTTCGCCAAACCGGGGTTATTGATACCGATGTGCTCATAAAAGAATACCGAAATTATTTAAAAAATAATAACAAAATTCAATTTGAAAGATTTGATTATTCGGCGCTTCAGGTTAATGAAGATTCTGTTAGCTATAATGGAGTTTCAGCCAAACAAATCGTTTTTTGTGAAGGATTTGGAATGCAACATAATCCTTTCTTTAATTACCTTCCGCTACGCGGAAATAAGGGAGAATATATCACTATTTATTCAGAAGATTTAAAACTGGAAGAAGCAGTAAAATCTTCGGTTTTTATTATTCCGCTAGGGAATAATTTATATAAAGTTGGGGCCACTTATAACAACAAGGATACAGATCCGCAACCCAGTAAAACTGCACGGGAAGACCTGGAAAATAAAATTAAGAAGTTAATTACCTGTAAGTTTGAAGTTGTAGATCAGTCAGCAGGAATTAGACCTGCCAGCAAAGACCGCAAACCAATGTTAGGAAGACATCCTGAATATAAAAACCTGTATTGCTGCAATGGATTTGGCAGTAGAGGCGTGCTTATTTCTCCAATGGTTTCAGAACAATTAATCAGCTTTATTGAAGAAAATGTTCAGCTTCCGCAGGAAATAGATTTACAAAGATTCAATAAGAAACATTATGAGGCTTAGCGTTTCCCCGCATTGGGTTTGTAGTTAAGAAAGAAATTAATCCAAATATTTCTGGAAAGCCTTATAATAATAGGCATAAATACCACTAGCGTTCCTATTATGGCCCAAAAGGAGGTCATTAATCCACCTCCAAAAAAGAAATAGGCAATCACAAATGCAGCTACAGAAAATGCGATGCCTACCGCATAGCTTACATACATAGCTCCAAAAAAGAAAGAAGGCTCTATTTTATATTTTGTTCCGCAGTTAGAACAGTGCTCGTGCATTTCAAAAATACGTCCTAATTTATAAGGATTGCTTTCAACATACATACTCTCTTCGTGGCAAACAGGGCAGGTTCCTGTAAGTATACTGTAAAGCTTGGTTCCTTTTAAAAATTCCATAATTGATAATCAAGGGGTTATAAGTTTCGTTGAGGCTTTAGATTGGGAGTAAACATATTTTTTTCACGTTGTAAATTTAGGCATATTTGCAAAAATAAAATCAACAAATGCTTAATATTCATAATCTCTCTGTTTCCTTTGGCGGAGAATTTCTTTTTGAAGAAATAACCTTTAGACTGGACGCGGGAGATCGCGTTGGTTTAATAGGAAAGAATGGTGCCGGAAAATCTACAATGCTTAAAATTCTTGCCGGCGAGCAGGAATACGATGGTGGGCAGATTGCGCGTGATAAAGAACTGAATATTGGTTTTTTAAAGCAGGATATAGATTTTGAACAGGGTCGCAGTGTTTTAGAAGAAGCGCAACAAGCTTTTGTTGAAATAAAGAAACTTGAAAAGCAAATTGATGAAATTAACCATCAATTAGCAACCAGAACCGATTACGAAAGTGAATCTTACACCCAACTTATTCAGGATTTAAGTGAGATTACACATACTTACGAAATAATTGGCGGGTATAATTACGAAGGCGATACTGAAAAGGTCTTGCTGGGGCTTGGTTTTCAGCGGGAACAATTTGGTAAACTTACCGAAACTTTTTCGGGAGGTTGGAGAATGCGAATAGAACTCGCTAAACTTTTACTTCAAAATAACGATATTCTATTGCTGGATGAGCCTACCAACCACCTGGATATTGAAAGTATTATCTGGCTGGAGAATTTCCTTAATAATTATTCAGGCTGTGTGATTATTGTTTCGCACGATAAAATGTTCCTGGATAATGTTACCAATAGAACCATAGAGATTTCGCTTGGCCAGATTTACGATTTCAATAAGCCGTATTCAAAATACCTGGTGCTTAGAGAGGAATTAAGAGAGCAACAACTGGCCGCACAGAAGAATCAGCAACGTGAAATTGAGCAAACCGAAAAACTCATCGATAAATTTAGGGCGAAAGCTTCAAAAGCTTCAATGGCACAGTCGCTTATCAAAAAACTTGATAAAATAGATCGGATTGAGGTAGATGAAGATGATAACGCGGTGATGAATGTGAGTTTCCCTATTTCTATTCAACCTGGGAAAGTGGTTATAGAAGCAGAGGGAATTGGCAAAGCTTATGGTAATAATCAGGTTTTAAAAGATATTGACCTTTTAATAGAACGAGGAAGCAAAATTGCCTTTGTTGGTCAAAACGGGCAGGGTAAAACTACGCTTGCCAAAATTATTATTGATGAAATTCCTTATGAAGGACATTTAAAACTGGGTCACAATGTTCAGTTAGGATATTTTGCGCAAAATCAAGCCGATTACCTGGACGGTGAGAAAACCGTTCACGATATTATGATTGATGCTGCTAACGAAAAAAACCGAAGCAAAGTTCGGGATATGTTGGGCTCCTTCCTCTTTAGAGGAGATGAAGTAGAGAAAAAGGTAAAAGTACTCTCTGGTGGTGAAAGAAACCGTTTGGCGCTTTGCAAATTAATGCTACAGCCCTTTAACGTGCTTATTATGGATGAGCCTACCAACCATCTTGATATTAAATCTAAGAACGTATTAAAAGAAGCTTTGAATAGGTTTGAGGGAACATTAATAATTGTTTCTCACGACAGGGATTTTCTTCAAGGACTTTCTAATAAAGTTTATGAGTTTAAGGATACCAAAATAAAGGAATATCTGGGCGATATCAATTACTTTTTAGAGCAGCGTAAGCTTGAAGATATGCGTAGTGTAGAGAAAAAAGATAAAGCAGCCAAAGTGCAAAAGGATGCTGCCGGTTCTAACAACAAAAAAGCCTACAAAGACCAGAAAAAGGTAAAATCCTTAAAAAATAAACTAAGCAATACCGAATCTAAAATCACTAAGTTAGAAAAAGAACTCGAAACGCGTGATATGGAATTAGCTACAAATTACGAGGAAGTTGCAGCGAAACCAGGATATTTGGAGAAGTATAAAACAAAGAAAAAAGAGCTAAACTCTCTTATGAAAGAATGGGAAGAAATTCAGGAAAGCCTGGATAGTTTAGCATAAACAATTCTTATAATTTCAAGTTTAAATTAAACCAATTGGGCAAATAGGTGTCTTACACACATGGATAAACGCAAAATTATACTTTCTATACTTGGAGTGTTACTTATTGTTTTAGCAGTTTTTGGCGCAAAAGCAATTATTGATAGTAATGTGAAAGAAGTTCCCGAGACTACCAAAGTGGTAAAAAATGTATTTGTAGAAACTGTTGAAAACCGAAGGGTTCCCATAATAGTTCCCGCCAATGGTAATGTTACCGCGCTTAAAAAAATGGAGCTTTTTTCTGAAGTAGAAGGAATTTTCCAGTACAGCAGTAAAGATTTTAGACCCGGGCAACGTTATAATAAAGGCCAGGTGCTATTAAGTATTAATTCAGAAGAATATGCTGCAAGTGTGCGTTCGGCTAAAAGTGAATTATTCAATAATATCACTTCCATTATGCCCGATCTTAGAATGGATTATCCAGATTCTTTTCAGAAATGGCAGGATTACCTGAATAATTTTGATGTAAACAGTACAACCAAACCTTTGCCTGAGGCAGATTCAGATAAAGAAAAATATTTTATTACCGGCCGCGGAATCCAATCGGCTTATTACGAGATAAAGAACCTGGAAGAACGCCTTAGAAAATTCAATATAGTTGCCCCATTTAATGGAGTTTTAACTGAAGCTTCCGTAAACCCGGGAACTTTGGTAAGACCCGGCCAGAAACTTGGCGAATTTATAGATCCTTCGGTTTACGAACTTGAAGTTGCTGTTGGGAAAAAGTTTTCAGATTTATTAAAAATCGGAGAAAATGTAGCGCTCCAGGATCTTGACGGGAATCAGACATACACAGGTACCGTAAGCAGGATAAATGCCAGGGTAGACCGAGCTTCACAAACCATCCAGGTTTTTATAAGAATTGTAGATCCCGATATTCGGGAAGGAATGTACCTGGAAGCAAAATTAGATGCTCGTGATGAGGATAATGCCATTGAGATTGCCAGGGAATTGTTGGTAGACCGGTCAAAAGTTTACGTGGTAAAAGATAGCGTGATGGTTTTAGAAGAAATTAATCCTGTTTATTTTTCCAGCAATAAAGTGGTGATAAAAGGCCTTGAAGATGGCGATAAGCTTGTTTCGGCCCCTGTTCCCGGCGCCCATCCTGGAATGAAAGTGCAAATACAGGAAGAGAAAGACACTGCTAAAGCCGAGGAATTTTGAGAAAATTAATTAGTTATTTTATAAAATATGAGGTAGCCGTTAATGTGGTAATCCTCGCTTTTGTAATTTTTGGCCTCGTAGGTGTATTCAGCTTAAATTCTTCCTTTTTTCCTTTAGAAGAATCACGCATCATCAATATTAGTGTAAATTATCCGGGTTCAGCTCCAGAGGAGATTGAAGAAGGGATTATTCTTAAAATTGAAGATAACCTTAAAGGCCTGGTGGGTATAGAACGAGTGACTTCTACAGCACGGGAGAGTGGCGGTTCAATTACAGTAGAAATAGAGCAGGACGAAGATATAGATGTTATGCTCACCGAAGTAAAAAACGCGGTAGACCGCGTTCCTACTTTTCCTGGCGGAATGGAGCCTTTAGTGGTTTCTAAAGAAGAAAGAGTGCGCCCATCTATTAGTTTTGCTATTAGCGGCGATGGCGTGCCGCTGGTAACGCTGAAACGTATTAGCGAGCAAGTAGAGAACGATCTAAGGCAGCTTGACGGAATTTCGCAAATAGAAATTTCTGGATTTCCTGAAGAAGAAATTGAAATTGCAGTGAGCCAGGACGATCTTTTAGCTTATAACCTAACTTTTGAAGAAGTTGCCAGAACCGTTGGCGCAGCAAATATCTTAAGTACCGGCGGAACTATTAAAACCGAAGCAGAAGATTATTTAATAAGAGCAAACAGCCGTAGTTATTATGCCGATGCTTTAAACGATTTGGTTATAAGATCTTCAGCTACCGGTCAAACTACCCGCTTAAGCGATGTGGCCGAAGTTAGGGATCAATTTGGTGAAACTTCTAACTCTTCATATTTCAACGGCAATATTGCTGTAAATGTAGCGATAAGCAATACCAATAATGAAGACCTTTTATCGGCTGCAAAAAAGGTAAAAGAATACGTAAAAGATTATAATACGAAAAGCAGTAATATTCGCCTGGATGTAGTATCAGATTCTTCTATTACATTAGGGCAAAGAACCCAGCTCCTGCTAGAAAATGGGGCAATGGGAATATTTCTCGTGTTATTGTTCTTGTCGATTTTTCTAAATACAAGGCTGGCATTTTGGGTGGCTTTTGGGCTTCCCATTGCGTTTTTGGGGATGTTTATATTTGCTGGTCAGTTTGGAGTAACTATAAACGTCCTTTCTTTATTCGGGATGATTATCGTAATTGGGATCCTGGTAGATGATGGGATTGTAATTGGTGAAAACATTTATCAGCATTATGAAATGGGGAAAACTCCCGTTCAGGCTGCTTTAGATGGTACAATGGAAGTTATTCCTCCCATAATTTCAGCTATTTTAACTACGGTTTTAGCTTTTTCAACATTCTTATTTTTAGACAGTAGAATTGGTGAATTTTTTGGCGAAGTTTCCACAGTGGTCATTCTTACTTTAGTGGTTTCATTGGTAGAAGCACTTATTATCTTACCGGCCCACATTGCTCATTCAAAAGCATTACAAGCCAGAAATGTTGAAGAAGATAACAAGAAAACCGGCCTGGCTAAGTTCTTTGTTAAGATGCGGGTAGTAAACCGCACCGGGGATAAGGTTATGAGCTATTTAAGAGATAAATCTTATAGCCCCGTATTAAAATTTGTACTTAAACAACAAATGCTTTCTTTAGGAATTTTGGTTGCTGTTTTAATTCTAACCATTGGCGCAATTGGTGGCAACTGGATTAGGATAACCCTATTCCCAAGTATTGCCAGTGACAGGGTGAGTATAGATCTTTTAATGGCTGAAGGAGTGAATCCCGAAAAAACAGACTCCATTATTTCTATGGTTGAAGCAGCTGCCTGGCGCGTAAATGAAGATTTTAGCAGTCGCCAAAGCGGAAATAAACAAGTTGTAGAAAATACTATAAAAAGAGTTGGCCCCGGAAATAATAAAGCTTCTTTACAGGTAAATTTACTGCCCGGAGAAGAAAGAGATATTGGATCGCCAGAAATTACAAATGCTATTAGGGATGAAGTAGGGCCTGTTTTTGGTGTAGAGAACCTCACTTTTGGCTCTGGTGGTAATTTTGGAGGAGATCCGGTTTCGGTGTCTTTACTGGGAAATAACCTCCAGGAACTGGAAGCTGCAAAAGAAGAATTAAAGGATAATTTTGAAAATAATGCGCTTTTAAAAGATGTTAAGGATAACGATCCGCAAGGTATAAAAGAGATTAATATTAAACTGAAAGAAAGCGCTTATGCGCTTGGCCTGGATCTTAGTGAAGTGATGCGCCAGGTGAGAAACGGTTTTTTCGGAACTCCGGTGCAGCGTTTTCAGCGGGGTCAGGATGAGATTAGGGTTTGGGTTCGCTACGATCTTGAGAATCGTTCTTCTATAAACGATTTAGACGATATGCGATTAACCACACCAGATGGCGCGCGTGTACCGTTTAATGAAATTGCAAATTACGATATTGTGCGCGGTACCGAATCTATAAGCCATTTGGACGGACTTCGGGAAATTAGGGTGAGTGCAGATATGGAAGATCCCAACGGAAGTTCTACTGAAATTTTAGCAGACATCAGAAGCAACGTAATGCCCGATTTGCTTGCAAAATATCCCAGTTTATCGGTTTCTTATGAAGGACAAAACAGGGAAGCCAACAAACTAACCGATTCCGCTAAGGGAGTATTACCGGTGGTGTTATTCCTTATTTATGCGGTAATCGCTTTTACTTTTAGAAGTTACAGCCAGCCATTATTATTAATGATAATGATTCCTTTTAGTATTATTGGGGTTGCCTGGGGGCACTGGATTCACGATTTTCCGGTAAATGTACTTTCAGCTCTAGGAATTATTGCTTTAGTAGGAATTATGGTGAATGATGGGCTGGTACTTATAAGTAAGTTTAACGGAAACCTGCGAGACGGGATGAAGTTTAATGATGCACTTTACGAAGCCGGCCGGGCAAGATTTAGGGCTATTTTTCTAACCTCGCTTACCACTATTGCGGGAATGGCACCATTACTACTTGAAAAAAGCAGGCAGGCGCAATTCTTAAAACCGATGGCAATTTCTATTTCTTATGGAATCGCTATTGCTACAGTACTAACCTTACTACTTTTACCATTACTTCTATCTATCAGTAATAATATTAAAGTGAGTGGAAAATGGCTCGCCAGCGGAAACAGAGTGACGCACGAAGAAGTAGAAAGAGCTATTAAAGAACAAAAAGAAGAAAAAGCACATGGGGAGATCGGTTAATTTAATACTTGTGGTCGCTATTTTTTGTATGGGTAGTATGGTTGCGCAGGAAGAGAATGTCTTAACCAAGGAAGAAGCTATAGCACTCGCGTTAGAGCGTAATTACGGTATTAAAATGGCTAATAACGATGTGGAAATCTCCGAAAACAATCAGGGAATCCTTAATTCTGGCTATTTACCATCGGTAACCGGGCGAGCAGGTGCCGGTTACGATCTTAACAACAGGCTTACTGAGCCCGAAGAAGGTGAACCGCTAGATCAACAAGGCATAGAAAGCAATTCTTATAATGCATCTATAAATTTAGATTACACTTTGTTTGATGGTTTAGGTAGGTTTTACAACTACAAAAGTTTAAAAGAACAATACGATTTATCTAAACTACAGGCCCGTGAAACCATAGAAAACACTATGCTTCAGTTGTTAACCGTTTACTATGAAATTGCACGGCTAAGCGAAAATGTTGAAGTATTAAAAGATGTTCTGGAAACTTCAAAAGAGCGTGTAACCAGAGCACAATACCAGTTCGATTACGGGCAAAGTAATAACCTGGCGGTGCTTAATGCCAGGGTAGATGTAAATAACGATAGTGTGAACCTGCTGCAAACCCGTCAACAACTGGATAACACCAAACGAGATTTGAATGTTTTGGTAGACAGACAAATAATGAACAAGGATTTTGAGGTAGATACCACGGTTACTTTTATTCCAAAATTACAATTGGAAGCCTATATTGAGGAAGCCGAAGCTAATAACGTTTCCTTGCTTCAGCTGGATAAAAATTTGGCTATTACAGAATACGATATTAAAATTAGCAAATCTGGTTATTTGCCTACTATAGATCTTAACGGCTCTTATGGGTGGAATTTTAATAGAAGTGCTGCAACAGCTTTCTTTCCCGGAAGCCGCCAAACTACTGATGGTATTTCTGGAGGTGTAAGTTTAACCTGGGATCTTTTTGATGGTGGTACTACTTCTGTGCAAATTCAGAATGCTAAAATAACCCACGAGAACCAGGAGTTGCAAAAGAAACAGGTAGCTCTGGGAATTAGGAGGGATATTGCTAATGCTCTGGGAAATTATGAAAACCGGTTATATATTTTAAGGGTTCAGGAAGAAAACGTAGCTACAAACCAGGATAATTTTGAACGTTCCCAGGAACAATTTAACCTTGGAAGAATTACTTCTATTGAATTTAGACAGGCCCAGGTGAATTTACTGGATGCAAGAACGAGTCTTAATCTCGCAAAATATGATGCAAAGATTGCTGAATTGGAGTTACTACAGCTCACCGGCCAATTGTTGAATATTGAATTGTAATTTATGTTTGAACACTTTTTTCAATGTCCCTATTGCTGGGAAGAAATTTCTGTACTTCTAGATCCATCGGTTAGCAGTCAAACCTATATTGAAGACTGCGAGAATTGCTGTAACCCTATAGAAATACGTGTCTCTTTTGAGAATGGAGAATTAACTTCTTATGAGGCCGTGAATATTGAACAGTAAGCTTCTAAATTACTTTTCATCTACTTCCAAATTCATTTTCTTTTTTTAACTTAGGGAATATACTAACCATTCTATAGCCCAATGGAAAAAACTTTTGAGTTTGCCGATCATGTTGTCGGTTTCATGATTAAAGAAGAAATTGATCACAAAAAAATGAAAGACATCCTTTCAAAAATAGAAAATCGTTTAGAAAAAATAAGGCCAATATGTCTTTATTTAGAGGATGAATCTGATGAAGGAATCTCACTTGGAGGTTTTTTTAAGGCAGTAAAATTTCATTTTTCACATTCTGAAGATCTAAAAAAAATAGCTATTGTTACTGATGATAAGATGTTTAAGAAATCTATGAAAATAAAAGATTTTATTGTTCCGGCAGATGTAGAAGCGTTTAAAAAAAAGGAGAGAATGAAGGCTATGAATTGGGTAATGATTTAATTGAAAAAAGCTTTGGAGAAACAAAAAATGACTGTATATTTGCAGTCGATATCGCGGGATAGAGCAGTAGGTAGCTCGTCGGGCTCATAACCCGAAGGTCAC
>NZ_CAXAVR010000050.1:0-18758 GCF_963972535.1 uncultured Salegentibacter sp. | reverse complement strand
TTAGAAGACCCTTACATGAACTTGTAAGGGTCTTTTTTTGTTTTAATATGTTTGGTTTTTGGTACCAAAGTGCCCTTAGGCTCTAAAGAAAGCATTGCTTCATAAGAATTTAATACCTTATTTAAATTTCTCTATTAATACTCAATACCGGTATATCGTAATTATTAATTATCTCTTCAGTAATACTCGGGCTAAAAATAGTGTCCAGGCCAGAACGTTGATGGGTTATGCTTGTAAAAAGATCTGGTTTTATCTTGTTTATAGCCATTCCTATTCCGCGGGCTTCATTATTAGCACTTAGAGATTGTGTCTTTATATTTTTAACGCCACAATTCTTTAAAAAGTTGCTCATTAAACTCTCTATCTCTTCATATTCTTTGAAATTATAAGGTGTATTTATATAAATCAGATTTTTCTCTGTATTTAAATTCCCAAGGATTTTAAAAATATGCTTAAAGGCAGATTGTGACTCTTCTTTTAAATCGGTAGCGATTAGTATTTTGTTCAAGTTTGAAATATTAAACTTGTACTTAATGGCCAATACGGGAACTTTAGATTGACGAATAAGTTTTTGAGTATTTGAACCTAATATTTTTTGAAAACCTTTAGTACCGTGAGTACCCATAATTACTAATTCATAATTTTCAGGATTAACGTAATTTTTTAGTTCCTGCATACCGGTATTGAAGATTAAAGTATGCTCTGCTTCTACGTGTTTATCCTCTGCTTTTTTCTCTAAACTTTTTAATTGTTCTTTTGCGTTATTAATTTTTGCCTGGGATTCTGGATATTTACTTTCGTCCTGTTTGTTTAATTTAGACCAATCTACCGGCGTTTGAATACTATGAAGAAATTTTATAGGAAGGTCTAGCAACTTAGCCAATTCAATTCCAAATTCTGATGCATTTCTTGCAGATTCAGAGAAGTCTGTGGGTATGAGTATATATTTCATGACGCTAAATATTTACCCATAAAGTTATAAAGCTTTATGGCTATATAAAATGATAAAGATCAGGTTTATTCCATAGGAAATTCTGTAGAAAAAATTATTCTGTTATTTTTGAATTCTTATGAAAGTAGACAATTTAGAACAGGGATTTTTCGGTATAGGTATTCAAAATGGAAAAACTCCCGAAAATCTTGGCGTGCTTTGGCGCTCGGCCCAAAATATGGGAGCCAGTTATATTTTTACTATTGGGAATCGTTATGCGAAACAGGCTTGTGATACTCATAAAGCAGTGGGTGCAATGCCATATTTCCATTATAAAACTTTTGAAGATTTTTATTCAAATTTACCTAAAGGTGCTATGTTGGTAGGTGTTGAACTTACCGAAGATGCAGAGCCTCTTGAAACTTTTAACCACCCCAGGCGATGCGTTTATTTATTGGGAGCCGAAGATCATGGGCTTTCTAACCAGGCTATAGAGAAATCCCATTTTTTAGTGAAGTTTCAGTCTAGCTTAAGTTTAAATGTTTCGGTGGCAGGAAGCATTATCATGTACGATCGTAATAGTAAACTTTTTTAAACCTGTGTCTACAAAAAAAAGCCTGGTATTGAGATTATTTCTTTCGGTTTAAGACATTTGATTTTTCAGTTTTAATATTCCTTTATTTTTATTTTTTGTTTGAGTCTTATATAACCGAATTTTGAGGATTTTTTAAACAGTTTGGTTAAATTAGCGGCAATTACAATAAAACTTAAAAGAATGAGATATTTATCCAGAGCTTTGCTTGGCCTTGCCGTAGCAGGAATGTTTAGTACCGGCGCTAAAGCCCAGGAGGTTGTAGGAAACAACCAGGGAGATTTTAATGAATTTATGGACCGTAGTGGTAATATGTACCGCGCTGCTTCAGGAAGACCGGGCCCGGAATACTGGCAGAATGAAACCGATTATGATATAGATGTCACTCTAAATGATGAAGAACATACTATTAAAGGGAAAATCACATTAACCTATACCAATAACAGTCCGCACGAGTTAAATTTTATCTGGATGCATTTAGAGCAAAACCGCTTTACAGAAGATTCTCGTGGTACACTAACTACCCCAATTCAGGGCAATCGTTATAACGGAGATATTGATGGGGGCTATACTATCTCAAATTTAGAAGCCAAAGTGAAAAGAAGTTCATCTTCAAATTACTTAATAAACGATACCAGAATGCAGGTATTTTTTGAAGATCCTATTCCTGCAAATGGTGGGAAAGCTACCGTCTCTATGAATTTTGAGTATAAAATACCAGTAGAAGGAATGGACCGTATGGGAAGACTGGATGTGGAAGACGGGACTATTTACGCGCTCGCACAATGGTTTCCTAAAGCAGCGGTTTATGATGATGTGGAAGGATGGAATATAGAACCCTATCTTGGTGCAGGTGAGTTTTACTTAGATTATGGCGATTACGATTATAAAATTACTGCCCCGGCCAGCCATATTGTGGTAGCTTCGGGTGAATTACAAAACCCCAGGCAGGTATTGTCTTCTACCGTAAGAGATAGAATGGAAAAGGCTAAAAAAAGCGATTCTACGGTTTATTTAATTAAACCTGAAGAAGTAAACGATATGTCGTTGCGCGCTAAACAGGAAGGCACGCTAACCTGGCATTTTAAAATGGAAAACACCCGTGATGTAGCTTTTGGTTCTTCAAAAGCATTTATCTGGGATGCGGCTAAAATAGATTTGCCTAGCGGAAAAAAGGCAATGGCGCAATCGGCTTACCCAAAAGAGAGTGATGGGCAGCATGCCTGGAGCCGTTCTACTGAATATTCTAAAGCTTCGGTTGAACATTATTCTGAAAAATGGTTTGAATATCCTTATCCGGTGGCTGTGAATGTTGCTGCTGATATAGGCGGAATGGAATATCCAGGACTTAACTTTTGCGGTTGGAAGAGTGAAGGTGCTTCACTTTGGGGCGTTACAGACCACGAATTTGGCCATAACTGGTTCCCAATGATTGTTGGTTCTAACGAAAGAAGATACGCCTGGATGGACGAAGGTTTTAATACTTTTATTAATTATTACAGTACCTTAGATTTTAACAATGGCGAATATCCTGCGAGATTAAATAAAACCAGGAACATGACAGGCTGGTTTACCAGTGAACAAAGAGAAGGAATAGATACTTATCCAGATGTTTCAAACTTAAGAAACCTGGGAATGATCGCTTACTACAAGCCCGCTATTGGCTTATTATTACTTAGAGAGTATATTTTAGGAGAAGAGCGTTTTGATAATGCTTTTAAATCTTACATTGAAACCTGGGCATACAAACACCCTCAGCCAGCCGATTTCTTCAATCATATGGAGAATGTTTCAGGAGAAAACCTTTCCTGGTTCTTTCAAAAATGGTTTTACGGTACAGGTAATATAGATTTAGGTTTAGATGGAGTGAGACAATATGAAGGTAATTACGTTATTTCTTTAACTAATAAGGGTGAAATCCCAATGCCGGTTAAAATGGAAATTACTTACGAAGATGGTTCTTCAGAAAATGTAACTCTTCCGGTAGAGATTTGGCAGCGTGGTGATTCATGGAATTATCTACACCGCACCGATAAATCTATTGAAAATGTAGAGTTAGATCCTAATAAAATTTTACCCGATGTAAACTCTGGTAACGATGCCTGGCCAAATTCTTTTTACCAGGATTAATAGCTAAAAATCTTAAAATGAAAAGCCGTTTAAATAAAATTTAAACGGCTTTTTTATTCTTTACAAATACTTCTGAAAAAGGTAGAGGTGGTTTTTCTCTACTTTCCTCTAAAAAGTTCTTTTTCTTTAATCATTTTTGTAGTGCTTTCCGGCAGCATATCTTCCCATTCGGTTTTCCCTTCTCTAATCATTTGATGTACTTTCCTGGAGTGAATATCCAGGGTTTTAGGATCGTAATCTTTAATGTCTACAACGCGGCCATTATCTTTAAAGTATTGATAAAGCTCCTGCATTCTTGGATGCACCTTTAGGTTTTCACTGGTAATAATCTCTCCGGTTTCCTGGTCTTTAAGCGGATATAGATATATTTTTAAACTTTTAAAGAATAATTTTCCAAAGGCTTCAAGAATTCCACCGCTTAAATGGCGGTAATATCTTTCGTCAAAAATGTCCTGAAGTGTACTTACACCCATAGTAAGGCCCATTCTTTCTTTTGTATGTTGGCCAAAATACTCTACCACCTTGTAATATTCCTGGAAATTAGAAATCATTACCGTTTGGCCTAAAGAACCCAGTAAATCGGCACGATCCAGGAAATCCTGTTCGTCTATTTCTCCTTCGCCTTTTAGATTAGAAAGTGTAATTTCAAAAATAACTACCGTTTTATCCTTATCAACTTTTCTTTCATTCAGGAAAAGTTCTAGCGATTTTTCATACATCGCCATATTTACTTTAGTAACCGGTCTAAAGCTTCCGCGTAGCGTTAAAATATTCTTTTTATAAAGTAAACTGGCTGGTAAAATATTGTTGCCATCGGGAGCGAACATAATGGCTTCTGTAATTCCTTTTTTAACCAATTCCAAGCTCATTAACCTATTGTCTACGTCTTTAAAAACAGGGCCAGTGAAATTAATAGCGTCAATTTCAATCTTGTCGGTAGTTAGATGATCAAATAAATGATTGAGTAGCTTTTTTGGATTGTCGTAGTGATAAAAAGCGCCGTGAATAAGATTTACGCCCATTATCCCCAGGCTAATTTGTTGGTGCGAAGCATTGTTTTCGTGAAACTGTACATGCAGAACAATTTCGCTATAATCTTCTCCCGGTTTTGTTTGAAATCTCACGCCCAGCCAACCGTGGCCTTTATATTTCTTTGCCCAGTCTATGGTTGCTACGGTGTTGGCATAGCTAAAAAATAATTTATTGGGATGCTTAAGGCGGGAAATACGCTCTTCAATAAGTCCGGTTTCGTAGCGCATCATACTCGTTAACCTGTCCTCTGTCACATAGCGGCCGTCATCTTCAATCCCGTAAATAGCATCGCTAAAATCCTTATCATAAGCGCTTAAGGTTTTTGCAACAGTTCCGGAAGCATTCCCTGCCCGAAAGAAGTGCCGCACGGTTTCCTGCCCGGCACCAATTTCAGCAAAAGTTCCGTAGATATTTTCATTTAGATTAAGGCGCATTGCCTTGTTCTGCACAGAAGTTATTTCTTCAAACTTCTTTTCTCCTTCAGCAATTATAGACATCGTGTGTTTTTTAGTTGAAGTATAAAGTTAAGAAACTTAAGCCTTATCTACCGCAACTTTATAGGTTGGATCTTCTAAAATGTTTACATCTATAATTGCATCTGCATTACTAAGCAGTCTTCGACAATCCTGACTTAAATGTCTTAAGTGAAGTTTTTTGCCTTGTTTGTGGTATCTCTCGGTAAGCTTGTTTAAGGCTTCAATCCCCGACATATCTACTACCCGACTTTCAGAAAAATCTATAATTACTTCATCGGGGTCGTTTAACACATCAAATTTTTCATTAAAAGCCTGCACAGATCCGAAGAAAAGAGGGCCGTAAATTTCGTAATGTTTTATGCCATCTTCATCAATACGCTTTCTGGCCCTAATACGTTTTGCGTTGTCCCAGGCAAAAACCAGCGCCGAAATAATAACTCCTATTAATACTGCTAAAGCAAGGTTGTGAAGTATCACGGTTACTACCGTAACTAAAACCATTACCAAAATATCAGATTTAGGCATTCTTCTAAAAGTTCTTAAACTGGCCCACTCAAAAGTTCCAACTGCAACCATAATCATAACCCCGGTTAAGGCGGCCATTGGAAGTAATTCAATAACCGAAGAGCCGAACATAATAAAGATCAATAAAAAAACAGCAGCTACTATACCCGATAATCGGGCTCGTGCTCCAGAAGAAACGTTAATTAAACTTTGACCAAGCATTGCGCAACCACCCATCCCAGAGAAAAAACCTGAAAGTACGTTGGCCGTTCCCTGTGCCACACATTCTTTATTTCCGCTTCCCCGTGTTTCGGTAATTTCGTCTACAATATTTAGAGTTAATAAACTTTCAATTAAACCAACCCCGGCCATAATTGCGGCATATGGAAAAATAAGCATTAAAGTATCCAGGTTAAAAGGTACCATAGGAATATGAAAAGGAGGAAAACTACCTTTAATAGAAGCAATATCACCCACAGTTTTAGTATCTATTCCCAAGGCAGCTACAATTGCAAAAACTACTAAAATTGCAACTAGAGTGGCCGGGACTACTTTTGTAAGTTTTGGTAAAAGCCAGATAATTAAAATTGCAACACTTACAAGCGCAAGAAATGTATACATTGGTGGACCCGTCATCCATTCTAACTCGCCGGTAACAGGGTTTAAAGCTTTAAATTGGTCTAATTGCGACATAAAAATAATAATCGCCAAACCGTTTACGAAGCCAAATATCACAGAGTGTGGTACAAGCCTAATTAATTTTCCAAGTTTTAGAACTCCGGCTAAAACCTGTATTAATCCGGCTAAAACTACTGTTGCAAATATATATTCTGGTCCATGAGAAATTGAGAGACCTACTATAACCACGGCAACCGCTCCTGTAGCGCCAGAGATCATCCCTGGACGACCACCTAAAATAGCTGTTACCAATCCCATAACAAATGCGGCGTATAAACCTGTTAAAGGCGAAAGTCCGGCGATTAATGCAAAGGCAACTGCTTCTGGTATTAGTGCCAGCGCCACGGTAAGTCCGGCTAAAACTTCGTTTTTGTAATCTACTTTTTGTGAAAAATCAAACAGGTTGAAGATTTTTTTCATCAGAATATAATTTTAATAAATAATGGAAAGCGGATTCTCTTCCGCAGAAAATAAATTTTCGGAATCTAATAGAAATGAAGACTTAACTGCCTAGGGCGGCGTAAGTGGAGACGATTGTATATTTCTTCTTTGCTTCATAAGAGCCGGCAAAATTAGCCAATTATTTTTGTTAGCCAAGTTTGTAGCCACTTTAGTAAGAATTTTTAATGTATTAATAATATGAAGCTATCTGATTATCAAATTACTAATAAATTTTGTTAGAAAATTAATGCAAAACCTATTTATGAAATAAATTTAAATCAAAAGCAGATAACTGTAAGTGAATCGTCTTACCTTTGCAGCATAAAAATTATCAAAATGGCACATAAGGCAGGATTTGTAAATATTATTGGGAACCCTAATGTGGGGAAATCTACTTTAATGAATGCTTTTGTAGGCGAAAAATTGTCTATTATCACTTCTAAAGCGCAAACCACCCGCCACCGTATTCTGGGAATTGTAAATGGCGAAGACTTCCAGGTGTTGTTAAGCGATACCCCCGGAATTATTAAACCGGCTTACGAGTTGCAGGAATCTATGATGGGTTTTGTGAAATCTGCTTTTGAAGATGCCGATGTTTTGATATATATGGTAGAAATTGGGGAAAAGGAACTTAAAGATGAAGCCTTTTTTAATAAAATAATTTCAACCGATATTCCAGTTATTTTATTGCTGAATAAAATTGATAAATCTAACCAGGAAGAATTGGAAAGCCAGGTACAAATGTGGACAGAGAAAGTACCCAATGCTGAAATTTTTCCGGTTTCGGCTTTAGAAGGTTTTAATGTTGCTGAAGTATTTAACCGAATTATTGAGTTATTACCAGAATCTCCGGCGTTTTATCCAAAAGACACGCTTACCGATAAACCCGAACGTTTCTTTGTAAATGAAATTATTCGCGAAAAGATTTTAATGCATTACAAAAAGGAAATTCCTTATGCGGTAGAAATTGATACGCAGGAATTTTTTGAAGAAGAGAAAATCATTAGAATGCGTAGCGTGATTATGGTAGAGCGCGAAACTCAAAAAGGAATTATTATAGGTCATAAAGGTGCCGCTTTAAAAAGGGTGGGGGTAGAAGCCCGAAAAGATCTTGAGAAATTCTTTGGGAAACAGGTTCATCTTGAACTTTACGTAAAAGTGAACAAAAACTGGAGAAGCGACCAACGCCAGTTAAAACGTTTTGGGTATAATGAATAATTTTTCTGAATTAATTTTCTAAAAGTTTTTATCTAAAATTTTCAATTTCAATACTTCAATTTATTACAGAAAACTTCCGTTTTCTAAGTTTCGGGTAAACCCGAATTTTTACACTAATTTTGCAAACAATTACATTTTCTGAATAAATTCAGAAAATAAACCTCTTTGAGGCAATAAAGAATAAATATTATGGGCAATATTGTAGCCATTGTAGGAAGACCAAATGTTGGAAAATCTACTTTTTTCAACCGATTAATTCAACGTCGTGAGGCGATTGTAGATTCGGTTAGTGGGGTAACCCGCGATCGTCATTATGGAAAATCTGATTGGAATGGTCGTAATTTTTCCCTTATAGATACCGGTGGATATGTTGTGGGAAGCGACGATATTTTTGAAGCCGAAATAGACAAGCAGGTAGAACTTGCCATAGATGAAGCCGATACCATAATTTTTATGGTAGATGTTGAAAGTGGAGTAACCCCTATGGACGAAGATGTTGCACAACTACTTAGAAAAGTAGATAAGCCTGTGCTTCTTGCTGTTAACAAAGTAGATAATAATAAAAGGCTGGAGAATGCTGTAGAATTTTATTCTTTAGGTCTTGGCGAATATTTTCCTATTGCCAGCACAAACGGTAGTGGAACCGGAGATTTACTTGATGCTTTAGTAGAAGCGCTCCCTGAAACAGAAGCCGAAGAAGAAACCGAATTGCCAAGATTTGCTGTAGTGGGACGTCCCAATGCCGGGAAATCTTCTTTTATCAATGCACTTATTGGCGAAGAACGTTATATAGTTACCGATATTGCAGGGACAACCCGCGATGCTATGGATACTAAATATAATAGGTTCGGGTTTGAATTTAACCTGGTAGATACTGCCGGGATTAGAAGAAAATCTAAGGTTAAAGAAGACCTTGAGTTTTACTCGGTAATGCGCTCGGTGCGAGCAATAGAAAATTGCGATGTATGTTTGGTAATTTTAGATGCTACCCGCGGATTTGACGGGCAGGTACAAAATATATTTTGGCTGGCTCAAAGAAACCGAAAAGGAATTGTAATTCTTGTAAATAAATGGGATTTGGTTGAAGATAAGGAAACCAATACCATGAAAGAGTTTGAGGCCATGATTAGGCGTGAAATAGAACCTTTTACCGATGTGCCTATTGTCTTTATGTCGGTTCTTACCAAACAAAGAATCTTTAAAGCTATAGAAACGGCTGTAAAGGTTTTTGAGAATCGTAGTAAGAAAATTAAAACCCGCGAGCTTAACGATATAATGCTTCCTATAATTGAGCAAAATCCGCCTCCGGCTTATAAAGGTAAGTATGTAAAGATAAAATTCTGTACCCAATTGCCTACTCCACAGCCGCAGTTTGCGTTTTTCTGTAATCTTCCGCAGTATGTGAGAGATCCTTATAAACGTTTTATAGAGAACAAGTTAAGAAAGGAATTTGAGCTTACGGGAGTGCCTATTTCAGTGTATTTCAGAAAAAAATAAAATTAGCTGTTAAACTTTGTAACAAATTGAGAGTCTAACTACCAATATAGTTAGTGAGGCATAACTTTGTCTTGATTTTTTTCAAATTTTAACACCTAAACCCTCCATGAGAATTCTTCTTTCCCTTGCCTTACTGTTTCTGGCAGGAAATCTAACAGCCCAAAATTTTGAAATAAATGGTAAAATAACCGATCCGCAGGGAGCACCCCTCGAATCGGCTACGGTTTACCTGGAGAAACCTGCAGATAGTAGTTTGGTTACCTATACAATTTCAGATAATGCAGGA
Organism: uncultured Salegentibacter sp.; assembly: GCF_963972535.1. NCBI lineage: Bacteria > Pseudomonadati > Bacteroidota > Flavobacteriia > Flavobacteriales > Flavobacteriaceae > Salegentibacter > uncultured Salegentibacter sp. Next base: position 8,973 of record NZ_CAXAVR010000050.1, on the reverse strand, counting down.
GAATTTCAACTTTCTGGAAGTTCAGAAATTAAGGAATTAAATTTACTTATTTCCTATGCCGGCTTTAAGACTTATGCTCAGCAGGTGCAAATGAATAGCGAAGTAAATCTCGATATTATAAAAATGCAGGTAGCCGATAATGCTTTAGATGAAATAACAATTACTTCTTCTCGCGCGCCGGTAACGATAAAGAAAGATACCCTGGAATTTAATGCAGCTTCTTTTAAAACGCGTAAAGATGCAAACCTGGAAGAATTACTTAAAGAACTTCCCGGGGTAGAAGTGGCTACCGATGGTAGTATTACCGTAAACGGAACCCCGGTTTCGCAAATTAAAGTGAACGGAAAAGAATTTTTTGGAGACGACCCAAAGATCGCTACTAAAAACCTGCCTAAGGAATTAATAAATAAACTCCAGGTGGTAGACAGCAAAACTAAATCTGAAGAATTTACCGGAAAAGAAGGAGATGCCGAAAACAAAACTATTAATATTACCATAGACGAAGATAAAAACCGCGGATTTTTCTCCAGGCTTACTGCAGGCGGCGGAACCGATGAGCGTTATGAATTAAGCGGAATTGGAAATTATTTTAAAAATGATATGCGAGTGAGCCTGTTGGCGAGTTCCAACAACATAAATTCTTCCGGGTTCTCATTCGATGAAATTTATGATGCGATGGGCCGTAATGCATATTCTATCAGTAGGAGTAGAGGTGGAAATTTCAGCATTAACGGAAGTAATTTTGGATCGGCTAACGGGATTACAAAATCTGATAACGCCGGCTTTAGTTTTGTAAACGAATGGCCACAGGAAACCGAACTTTCTTCTAATTATTTCTATAGCCGTGCTGATAATAGAACCGAAAGCCGAACTCAAAGAGAAAATATTTTGCCAAATAGAAGATTCTTCAACAATTCTGAATCAAGCGGAAACAGGGTTAATAATAATCACCGATTTAATTTAGGATTCGAGATTCAGCCAGATACTTTAACAAGAATTTCAGTGAGACCAAATATAAACACCAATAACGGTCGCTCTTCTAACCAATCTTTCACAGAATCTGTTGCAGAAGATGGTACCCCAATAAATACCGCTTTAACCGATAATTATTCTGAAGTTCACAGCGTGAATTTCTCGAACCGATTGAATTTTACAAGAAAATTTGGTAAAAAGGGAGGCTATTATAGTTTAGGATTCAATAATCAGAATAATACGCGTTCACAGGATAACAATTTCTTTTCTGAAAGAGAAATTTATAACCAGGAAGGTGAATTGGTGAATACAGATATTCAGGATCAGTTAATTTCCGAAGAAAACAAGGATAATAATTATGGGGTTGATGTAAGTAGCCGTTTCCCTATTACTGAAAAATTAATGCTGGATGTAAGTTATAATTTTGATAAAGCAGATGGCCGAAATGAACGCCTGGTTTATGATGCGAATGATACGGGCGATTATACTTTACTTGATGATGAACTGAGTAATGATTTTAAATCTGAATCTTTTACCCATCGTCCAAGTTTAGGTCTTGTTTATAATGGAGAGAAATTAAGAACAAGTGTTTCTGGAGGTTTCCAGAGTATCAGGCTAAAAAATGAAGATCTTTTTACTGAAACTTCTATAGATAATACTTACGAAAATTTATTTGCAAACGCTTATTTTAGGTATAACCTGGCGCAGGGGAAAGCTATTTATTTTAATTACAATAATTCCTGGGATGCCCCGTCTTTAAACCAATTGCAGCCGGTTACAAATACTATAAATCCGTTGAATATCGTTACGGGTAACCCAGATCTTAGACCAACTTTAAGACATAGGTTCTACCTTAACTTTAATAATTTCGATTTTAAAACCCGTTCTGGTTTTTACGCTTATTTAGGTGGAAATTTTACTAATGACCAGGTGGTAACCAGAAGTACAGTAGACGAAGATTTAGTACGAACCACAACATATACCAATGTGGATGGTGTTTACAGCTATTTTGGGGGTGGAAATATTGACAAAACCTTTGAGTTGGAAAACGAAAGCTCTATTAAAGCTCGTGTAGGACTCTATGGTAATTATAATAAAAATGTTGGCTTTACCAACGAGCAGCGTTTTACCTCCAAAACTTTAAATCTTACTCCTAATTTAGGGCTGGAATATAATTTCAGAGATTTAGTAACTATAGAACCCTTTTATAGCGTTGAATTTGTAGATGCTGAATATAGTTTTAATAACAGGGAAGAAAATTATAAAAATCAGAATATTTCATTGGCGCTAACTTCTTTTTGGCCAGAGAAATTTGTGATAGGAAGTGATATTGCATACCAATCTATTGGGAACGCTTCTCCCGGGTTTCAAAATTCGTTCTACCTATGGAATGCAAGTTTAGGATATGAAGTTTTTGGAGATAATGGAACGCTAAAAATAAAAGTATTCGACTTGCTGGATCAAAACATTGCCACCCAAAGGTTTACCGGAGACGATTTTATTCAGGATACGCAAGAGCTTGTTTTAGAACAATATTTTATGCTAAGTTTTACGTATAAAATAAGCAAGTTTGGAGGGAAAGACCCGAATAACAATAGAAGAGGAAGGTAATTGAATTTTATCTGAAAGTGAAAAAGACTGTTTGAGATGTTTGGTTGAATCGTCATCCTGAACATGTCTCAGGATCTAATATGAAAATCAAGTTACAAGCTGAAACAAGTTCAGTTTGACGGAACTAAAATCTTTCAAACAGTCTTTATTTTTATAGGTTTTTCGGTTGAAAACGCAGCAAACTGTAAACTGCCTACTAAATTACTGCCAACTGAAGTTACCAGCTTCCACCGGCACCACCGCCGCCAAAGCCTCCACCGCCGAAACCGCCACCAAAGCCGCCTCCGCCGCCAAAACCTCCGCCAGAGCTGCCACCGCCAAAAGTACCGCGTCCCAGAGAACTTAAAATAATAGCATCTAAAAAAGTGCTGCCGGCACTTCTTCTGCCACCGTTTCTTCCGCCTTTATTTTTATTGGCAAGGGAAACAATAATTACTAGCAAGATAATGCCCATTACAAGAAGCTGTACGGGTATTCCATTAGATTGGCTACGTCTTTGTGGTGTGCCTTCAAAAGTACCGGCCAGGACCTGGAAAATAGCAGTAGTTCCTGCATCGAGGCCGTTGTAATAACTGCCGCTTCTAAATTCAGGAAGAATAATTTGTTCTATTATTTGTTTACTTCGGGCATCAGTCATGTATTCTTCTAGACCATAACCAGTAGTAATCCAGATTTTTCGATCATTTTCAGCAACAAGAATTAAAAGTCCGTTGTCCTTTTCGCTTTGTCCAATTCCCCATTCCTGGGCCCATTCTGCAGCATAAACTCCTTCATATTCGCCCTGCAAGGATTCTATAGTAGCAATTACTATTTGGGTTGAAGTAGTATCTGCATAATTAACCAATTTCTGTTTTAACTGGCTTTCTTCCGAAGAAGATAAAATATCAGCCTCGTCATATACGCTCGTTTCTTCAGCTGGTTTAGGAGGAACATCGCGTTGTGCATATATAAACCCCGAGAAAACGAGGAAAAACAAAAATATTAGTTGGAATCTTTTAGTGAATTGTGGCATTTATCCTTTTGAAATTTCATTGGAGAGTTCGTCCCGGGTCTCATCGCTATACGGGAAATGTTTTTTAAGCTGCTGGCCTGCGGTTAAAATTCCGTCTACCAGGCCTTGCTTAAATTCTCCTTTTTTAAATTTTTCTACAATGGCATCTTTGGTGCTTTCCCAAAAATCGTCTGGAACAACATCGTTAATTCCTTTATCGCCGTAGATCACAAAGTTATGATCTTCTACGGCAACATATATCAGCACGCCATTATCGTGTTTGGTATTATCCATTTTCAGCATATGAAAAACCTCCATAGCGCGATCAAAAATATCTTTTTCGCCGGTAGTTTTTTCCAGGTGAACCCTTACCTCACCAGAGGTGTGGCTTTCTGCTTTCCTAATGGCTTCAATGATTTCCTCTTCGTCTTTTTTACTTAAAAAATCCTCTACTTTACTCATTTCGCTTAAAAATCAAATTCAACATCTGGAGCATTTTCTGCACCTTCTTCTGCTTCAAAAGCTGGTTTTCTTTCAAAACCGAACATTCCGGCAAAAATATTATTCGGGAATTTTCTAATGTAAGTGTTGTATTGTCTCACCGCTTCATTGTAGCGATTTCTCGCCACGCTAATTCGGTTCTCGGTTCCTTCTAATTGCGACTGTAATTGAAGAAAATTCTGATTCGATTTAATATCGGGATATCTTTCTACCGAGACCAAAAGCCTGGATAAAGCATTAGATAATCCGCCCTGAGCCTGCTGGAATTGCTGAATTTGCTGCGGATCTAAATTTCCCGCATCAACATTTACTGAAGTAGCTTTTGCTCGCGCCTCAATAACATCGGTTAAAGTTCCACGTTCAAAATCGGCTGAACCTTCTACGGTACTCACCAAATTAGGGATAAGATCACTTCTACGTTGATAGGCATTTTCCACATCGGCCCAATTCTTAGATACATTTTCTTCGTATTCTACTGCAGTGTTATTTACTCCCGCTGTGAGGCTGTAAACAATTATTCCAAGAACTACGATTACTATAACAGGAATTAACCATTTTTTCATTTTTATAACTGATTTTTAAGGTTGATTAGTTTTGCTTTTACTCCTTCCAACTTACGAATAATTTCGAAGTTGCTAAGGGTTTTATGTTTTTCTTCTTTTAAATGTGTTTTGGCACCTTCCAGGGTGAAACCGCGCTCTTTTACCAGGTGATAAATAAGCTCTAAATTCTTAATATCCTCGGGGGTGAATTTGCGATTTCCCTTGGCATTTTTTTTAGGCTGAATTACATCGAATTCTTTCTCCCAAAACCTAATTAGGGAAGTGTTCACCTTAAAGGCTTCTGCGACTTCACCAATGCCGTAATATCTTTTATCTGGTAAATTAAGATGCATTAATCCAGGGATTGGTTTTCTTGTTGTGCTTTTTCCAGAACCTTATCAAATTCTTCGGGCGAAAGGTTTCCATAGTAAAAATTAATCGGGTTAATTCGGTTGTCATCTTTAAAGATCTCATAATGTAAATGAGGTCCCTGGGACCTGCCCGTACTACCTACGTAACCAATAATATCCCCACGTTGAACCCGCTGGCCAACACGTACATTATATTTATATAAGTGCGCGTAAAGGCTGGTGTAGCCATAGCCGTGATCTACTCTTATATGATTTCCATAACCGGTAGCGCGATTATCTGCTCTTTCAACCCTGCCATCTCCTGTGGCATAAACCGGCGTCCCTCGAGGCGCGCTAAAATCCATTCCGTGGTGGAATTTTCTCACTTTGGTAAACGGGTCGGTTCTCCAACCGTAACCAGAAGCAATTCTGCTTAAATCTTCATTTTTTACCGGTTGTATAGCAGGAACCGAAGCTAAAAGGCTCTCTTTTTCCTTTGCCAATTCTGCAATTTCATCTAAAGATTTAGATTGTACCACCAACTGTTTGGTGAGGATATCCATACGCTTGCTGGTTTCAATAATCAATTTAGAATTATCAAAACCTTCCAGGTCTTTATAACGGTTAATTCCGCCAAAACCTGCTCTTCTTTGCTCTTCAGGAATTGGGTTTGCTTCAAAATAAACCCGGTAAATATTATTGTCGCGATCTTCAATATTTGCCAGTACATTCTGGACCTGATTCATTTTTTTATTCAGCAACCCATATTGTAATTCCATATTTTGAAGTTCGCGTTTTAAGGCTTTTTCTTTTGGAGTTACAATCTGCGGAATATTTAAATAAATGACCAGTAATAAAAAACCAGAGAGGAAAGATCCCAGGATACTAAGCAGCACAATCCCTATGCGGCGGCCCTTTCGGCGCTCTATTTTTCTATAGGATTGCGTGTCGCTATCGTAATAATATTTAACCTTCGACATGAGTCAAATTTATGCTATTTTTGCCAACAATAATTAGCAATTACCGTGCTAAGTTTAGTCTGGTAAACGAACAAATATAGGAAATTGTTTCAGCACCAACACAAATTAATAATTTTAGATTAGAGCAGCTAGATGAAATCTCAGGAAATAAGAAGCCAGTTTTTAGAATTTTTTAAATCCAAATCTCATAAAATCGTTCCCTCAGCGCCTATGGTGCTAAAAGACGATCCCACTTTAATGTTTACCAACGCCGGGATGGTTCAGTTTAAGGAGTATTTTCTAGGAAATAGCGAGCCTTCCAGCTCCCGTATTACCGATAGTCAAAAATGCCTTCGCGTAAGCGGAAAACATAACGATTTGGAAGAAGTGGGAATGGATACTTACCATCACACGATGTTCGAGATGTTAGGAAACTGGAGTTTCGGGGATTACTTTAAAGAGGAAGCCATAAACTGGGCCTGGGAATTACTTACCGAAGTTTTTAAAATTGCTCCTGAAAACCTTTATGTTTCTGTTTTTGAAGGAAACAAAGAAGATAAATTAGGATTGGATACCGAAGCTTTAGAGTTATGGAAAAAGATTGTTCCTGAAGACCGAATAGTTTACGGCGATAAAAAAGACAATTTCTGGGAAATGGGAGACCAGGGACCGTGCGGACCTTGTTCTGAAATTCATATTGATATTCGTTCTGAAGCTGAAAAAGCTAAAAAACCCGGAAAAGAACTGGTAAATGCAGATCACCCGCAGGTAGTAGAGATCTGGAACCTGGTTTTTATGCAGTATAACCGTAAAGCAGATGGTTCTTTAGTTGAACTTCCGGCAAAACATATTGATACCGGGATGGGTTTTGAACGTCTTTGTATGGTGTTACAGGGAAAACAATCTAATTACGATACCGATGTTTTTACGCCGCTAATTGCTGAACTGGAAAAAATCACCAATTCTCCTTATGGAAAATCTGAAAAAACCGATATCGCAATTCGGGTAATTGCAGATCACGTAAGAGCGGTAACTTTTTCTATAGCCGATGGGCAGTTGCCTTCAAACACCGGTGCTGGTTATGTGATTAGAAGAATTTTAAGACGCGCCATTCGCTACGGATTTACGTTTTTAGATACCAAAGAGCCTTTTATTTATAAGTTGGTAGAGGTGCTAAGCAATCAAATGGGTGAAGCATTTCCTGAACTTAAGTCTCAAAAAACTTTATGTGAAAATGTAATTAGGGAAGAAGAACAATCTTTTTTAAGAACTTTGGATCAGGGCTTGATTTTGCTGGAAAATATAATTTCAGAAACCAAAGGAAAAACGGTTTCAGGGAAAAAGGCTTTTGAGCTTTACGATACTTTTGGTTTCCCTATAGATTTAACTGCACTAATTTTACGCGAACGCGGATTTGATCTTGATCAAAAAGAATTTGAAGCTCAGCTTAAGGAACAAAAAGACAGGTCTCGTGCGGCAACCCAGGTTACGGCGGGAGACTGGGAGGAAATAAATTCGGTAAACCCTGAAGCCTTCGTAGGTTACGATCATTTAGAAGCTGAAACCCAAATTTCCCGATACCGAAAAGTGGAAAGCAAAAAAGGTGCTTTATATCAAATTGTGCTTTCGCAAACTCCTTTTTACCCTGAAGGTGGTGGACAGGTTGGAGATAAAGGTTTTCTTGTAGATAGCGAAAACAATAAAATAGAAATTACCGATACAAAAAAGGAAAATAATTTAATTGTTCATTTTGCTAAATCGCTTCCTAAGAATCCAAAAGATAAATTTAAAGCGGTTGTGAATTCAAAAAAACGTTCAGCTACTGCGGCTAACCATACGGCTACGCACTTACTGCACCAGGCGCTTCGTGAAGTTTTGGGAACTCACGTAGAACAAAAAGGTTCTCTAGTTAAAGAATATTACTTGCGTTTTGATTTTTCTCATTTCAGCAAAGTGAATAAAGAGGAATTAGAGCAGGTTGAAAAACTGGTAAATCAGCGTATTAACGAGCATTTACCTTTAGAAGAGCAACGAAGTATTCCGTTTAAGGAAGCTGTGAACCAGGGCGCTTTAGCGCTTTTTGGTGAAAAATATGGAGATGCTGTTCGTGCTATTCGTTTTGGAGAATCTATGGAGCTTTGCGGTGGAATCCACGTAAAGAATACTTCAGAAATATGGCATTTTAAAATCACTTCTGAAGGTGCTGTTGCTTCTGGAATCAGAAGAATTGAAGCAATTACCGGGGAAGCTGTAAAAGAATATTTTGCTAACCAGGATGAGGTTTTGGAGCAAATAAGGGCCGAATTGAAGAATGCAAAAGATCCGGTAAAAGCGGTGAATTCTTTGCAAGAAGAAAATGCAGCTTTAAAAAAGCAGGTGGAAGCTTTACTAAAGGATAAAGCCAAAAACCTAAAAACCGAATTAAAGTCTGAAATTTCAGAAATTAATGGGGTGAATTTCCTTGCCAAGGAAGTAGATCTTGATGCCGGCGGCATAAAAGATCTTGCTTTTCAACTTGGAGATGAATTTGAAAACCTGTTTTTATTATTCGGAACCGAGCAAAATGGAAAAGCACTTTTAAGTTGCTATATTTCTAAAGACCTGGCAAAAGAAAAAGACCTGCACGCAGGGAAAATTGTAAAAGACCTGGGCAAATATATCCAGGGCGGTGGCGGTGGCCAGCCATTTTTTGCAACTGCCGGCGGTAAAAAACCGGAAGGAATAAACGAGGCCCTGCAAGAAGCACAGGCTTATTTAAAATAAAGCACGAGGCTTTCTGAAAAGTCTATTTTCGTCAAGCGGAATTTGTTTCAGCTTCTAATATTTTGTGATTCTAGGATATTAGATCCCCGATAAAAAATCGGGAGAGGCTATAAAATAAATTCAAGATGACGGTTTTAAAACCTCTTCAGACAGCTTCTATATAATTCTATGGAATTCAGGACCAAAATACCTATAAAAGAGGCTGAACCTAAGATAGATTATGAATCTGAAATCTTTCTTATTGGTTCCTGTTTTGTAGAGAATATCGGTAAAAAACTGGATTT
>NZ_CAXAVR010000049.1:0-18806 GCF_963972535.1 uncultured Salegentibacter sp. | reverse complement strand
AAACTGTATTCATCTGTGTAACCTGAATTGGCGTCATCCAGAGGAATTTCTCCTACGTTTCTAAAATTTCCATAAAATTCAAAACCTGATTCGCTCTGAACATCGACCCCAAGGTTTATTGTGTATTTTGGTACTCCGGGCAGTTCATTTCCAGAGAAATCTTCATCATTGTTTACAAATTCATCAAACTCGAAAAAATTTATGGCTCCTTTTACATAAGGTTTAATTGAAATACCAGGTCCAACTAAAAAACGGTAGTTGGTAAGAAACTCAATTCCGTTATGATTGGTTTTTCCTGCGTTTATACCCACATATTGATCTTCTGCCACGCGTTGCGCAACCAGCAAATTCTCTATCTGAATGGAGTACACCGAAATTTCTGTATATAATTTATTTTGAAGCCAATTTCCTTTAAATCCTGCTTCATAATTGATTCCGGTTTCGGGTTCCAGGCTGGTGTTTATCTGCCCTTCAGGAGTTAAGGTTTCAGCCACTGTAGGTGTAGAAAATCCGTGGCTTATGGACGCGTAGATATTCATTCCTTCGCCAACTTCATAACTTGTTCCAATTCTTGGCGAAAAAACAGCATCAAAACCGTAATCCCCGGTTTGGTCTACTTCGTCTTGCGTATAAAGATCGGTTAAACTATAATTTGTGGTGTTTAAATTAAAACCTGCTTCTAGGTTCCATTTATCAGTAAATTCAAGATTAATTTGGGCGAAAAAGTTAGCATAATTTCGGTCCTGTTCATTGTTGCTTTCACGCTCACCTAAAACACTTCCTTCGCCGGGAAAATCTTCATATAAATTAGCAAAAGTTCCGGTTTCATACCATTCATTATAATATTCAGCACCAAAACTAATTTCTGAAGGAAATTCAAAGACCTGGGTGTCTAAATTGAACTTTGTTCGAACCCCGGCCGAAACACGTTCTTCCTTTAAAATATCAAAAGGACGGGGCTCGTAAGCATCTCTAAAGCTTAGAAAAATGCTGGTGGTATTAGTGAAATTACCCGAAAGATCATGCGTGTAAGATCCACCAAGCATTCCGCGATCGTAAGATTCGTATCCCTGGGATTGGCCCCAGGTGAATGCAGCGGTTTCCGGATTGTTTAAAAAATCTTCTTCGTTAATAGAACTCGGAATAAAAGCTTTTAAACGGGTGAAATTCGCAAGATAAGACAAACTACCATTTTCGCTGGTTTTAAGGCTTCCATTTACCAAAGCCGATTTGCGATCGTAATTTCCATTGTCGCGGTAACCATCGCTCGTTAAATTTGAATAGGTTGCAAACAATGAAGAATTTTTAGTGGTGTTTGAAGCCTGATAAACCTGTTTTCTAGTATTAAAACTTCCAAACTGCGTTTTTGCAACCAGTCTAGCTTCTTCTTTTCCCGGTTGTTTTGAATACAAATTGATAGATCCACCTAGTCCGGCACCATAAATACTGGAAGTTGGACCTTTAATTATTTCAATTCTATCTAAAGTTTCCTGGTCAAAATCGTCTAAAGTAAGTTCTCCCTCGGCAGTAGTTAGCGGAATCCCATCAAAATAAGCCTGAATTCTATTGGTGCTGTATTGTGAACGCGCACCAATACCACGGATATTGATTTTATTAGTATTTAAAGCTCCCTGGTTTACGAACATTCCGGGTACATTATTAAAAGTTTCCAGCACGTTCGTTGCATCAGTTCGGTTAAAATCGGTTTGAGTTACAAGATTTACCGAAGCCGGAACTTCCCTAAGTGATTTAGGTATAACCGTACTGCGCACCACGACTTCTGAAAGTGCTTCAGAGGTAGGACTCAAATAAATTTCCTGCGGAATACTTGTTGTAAGTTGAATTTTTAAAGATTCAAAACCAAGTGCTGAAATCTCGAAATTCCCCGGCAATTGATTAGAATTTACACTAAAAATTCCTTTTTTATCTGAAACTGCAACTAAGGATGAAGCTTTGTAAACAGAAACATCTTCTATAGGTTCACTTGTATTTGCATTTAGTATTTTAAATTGATTTTCCTGTGAAAACAGGTTTCCTATACAAAGTAGGCACAAAAGTGCCAGTAATTTTTTTTCCAATATTTTATATTTTATTCAGCTGAAACTTTCCAGATTATATTTGCATCGTCGTCATTCATCAAAAGATCTCCATTTGGTGTAACAGTTACTCCTACAGGTCTTCCGTGAACTTTACTTTTAGCTTCATCTGCTATAAAACCGGTAAGAAAATCTTCGGGCTGGCCAGGTTGCCCATTTTCGTCAAAAGGAACAAAAAGTATTTTATAACCCGAAAAAACCGCTCTATTCCAGGAACCATGCTGGCCTACAAAAGCGCCGTTTTTATATTTTTCCGGAAATTTATCTTTGGTGTAGAATGCCAGTCCTAAAGAGGCGGTGTGAGGCCCAACAGGAACATCGGGCACGATAGCTTTCTCAACTAATTCTGTATGTGGATCATCAGCCCAACGAGGATCCTGAATTTGCCCATAATAAGAATAAGGCCAGCCATACCAACCATCTTCTTTCACACTGGTAATATAATCTGGCACCAGGTTATTGCCAATTTTATCACGTTCATTTACGGCAGTCCATAATTCACCGGTTACCGGGTTCCAGTCCATTCCCACGGGATTTCTTAATCCGGCAGCGTATAATTTCTCTCCACTACCATCAGGATTAATCTCGAGGATTGCAGCGCGTCTTTTTTCTTTATCCATTCCATATTCTCCAACATTACTGGCAGAACCAACAGAAACATAAATTTTACTTCCATCTTTATTGGCCAGTAAATTACGGGTCCAGTGATTATTATACCCACCTGCAGGAAGACTAAGAATTTTCTCTCCTTCAGCTTCAATTTTCATATCCCCTTCAGTATATGGATATCGGTAAAGTCCGTCGGTATTGGCAACGTAGAAATAATTATCTAAAACTAACATTCCGTAAGGTTGATTTAAGTCATCCAAAAATACATCCTGATAATCTGGATTACCATCACTATCTTTATCACGAATTAAGATAATCCTGTCGGCGCTGTTTTTTGTATTAGATTCAACAACAAAAATATCACCGTTAGGTGCGATATAAGTTCTACGCGGATGCTTTAAGTTTTCTGCAAACATCGTCACTTTAAATCCCGCGGGCGCCTGTGGTTTTTTATCTCCCCAGCCAATAACTTCACTCTCTTTAGTAACAGATTCTGAAGAAAAAGGTGGCACTAACCTAAGTTCGCCAATTGCAGTTTCTACTACGTCTGCAGGTTGTTGCGACAGTTCTTTTTTCTTCTCTTCACTAAGGTCTGTATTTACCTGAGCATGGGACGGAATGGCTAAGCAGCAGGAAAGAGAAAGGCCTATAATTGTAGTAAGCTTTTTCATAATTTCAGCATTTTAGTTTAAAATTAGCTTTTAATATTTCGGCTGAAAAGTTTTTAAAGCAGATTAGGTTTACTTTAACAAACGCCAATTAGTCCAAGTTTTTTGGTGGCTAGGCACGTTTTAGTTAAGTTTATACTTTCAATTGCAAAGGATACTATGAAAAAAATTCTCGTTTTGAGTGTGGGGCTACTTTCGCTGATTTCCTGCGATTTAGAAAAATATCAATTAGTTACCGATTATGATCTTGAAACCCGTTTTGAAAAAAGTGGTGGTAAAGAAACCGGTACGTATGACGAAATTATTGATTTTTACACCCAACTTGCTGAAAGCTCTGGCAAAATAAGCCTGGAAGAATTCGGAAAAACTGACAGTGGCGAACCGCTTCATCTTGCCATTTACAGCCCAAATGAAGATTTTGATTTTGAAGAATTAAGAGAAGAAAATAGTATAATTCTAATAAATAATGGAATTCACCCGGGGGAAAGTGATGGGATAGATGCAACGATGATGCTCTTTAGGGATCTGGCGGGAGATTCTATTAAAACTCCAACAAATACCGTTTTAGCAACAATTCCTGTTTATAATATAGGTGGCGCTTTAAACCGAAATTCTACCAGCCGAACCAATCAAAATGGTCCTGCTGAATACGGTTTTAGAGGAAATGCGAGAAACTACGACCTAAACCGGGATTTTATAAAAGCCGATACCCGAAACACCCGAAGCTTTTACGAGATTTTTCACCACGTAAAACCCGATATCTTTATTGACAATCATGTAAGTAATGGCGCCGATTATCAATACACCCTCACCCATCTTTTTACTCAACATAATAAACTTGGCGGCGAGCTTGGTGCTTATTTAGATGAACAAATTATGCCTGCGTTAGAGGATTCATTAGCTAAAAAAGACTGGGATATTACGCCTTATGTGAATGTTTTTAATGAAGTACCTGAAGAAGGATTCTCGCAGTTCAACGATCATGCTCGTTATTCTACAGGTTATACCACGCTTTGGAACACCATTGGAATGATGGTAGAAACACATATGCTAAAACCTTATCCAAAACGTGTAAGAGGAACATATGAGCTGATTCGCAGTATGATTGGCATTGCTGAAAATGACAGGGAACGCATGAAAGATATTCGCAACCGGGCCTCCAGGAAATATCTCACAGATCGCTGGTATCCTATAAATTTTAAACCTGATACGGAAAATCCCAGCCGGCGCAGTTTTAAAGGTTACGAAGGTGAAATGATTGCCAGTGAAGTTACCGGTGGCGAACGTTTAAAGTATGACAGCAAAAAACCTTTTACCAAAGAAATAGACTACTATAATAATTTTATTGCTGAAGACACTATTGAAATTCCCCGGGCTTATATTGTTCCGCAAGGATGGTGGCAACTCACCGATCTTTTAAAGCTGAACAAAATTAAACTGGAACCACTACAAAGCGATACCACTTTATATGTTGAAACTTATAAAATAGAAGATTTTAAAACCAGAGATCAGGCTTATGAAGGCCATTATATGCATAGTGAAACCAAAGTTTCTAAAAAGATGGATTCAGTAAGGTTTAGAAAAGGAGATTTTGTGGTTAAAACCTTTCAGGAAGGTGCGCGCTATTTAATTGAAACTTTAGAGCCAGAAGCGCCGGATTCTTTCTTTAACTGGAATTTCTTTGATACCGTTCTGCAGCAAAAAGAAGGGTTTTCACCTTATGTTTTTGAAGATATCGCTAAAAAAATGCTTGATAAAAATCCCGACTTAAAAGAACGTTTTGAAGAAAAGAAACGTAATGACGCAGAATTTTCAAACAAATCTTACTACCAATTAGACTGGTTGCATAAACAATCTAAACATTATGAAACGGCGCATTTACGCTACCCTATCTTCAGAATGCCTCGTTAAATATTTTTCAGAAAAAAGAAGTTTAATATTTGCATAAGATTTTTGAAGGGCCTTTTGGCTTTTCTTCAAATCTTTCCATTTTGCTTTTTCAATTCCTTCTTTGGTTTCGGGCCTCAATTCTCCATCATAAGAAGTACGCATCTCGTACCAATGGGTAACTTTAAGCCTGTAACGTCCTTTTCGTTTAAATATATGGTAAGTTTTCTGTAGAAATTTAGTCACTTTTAAACCTTCAACCCCCGTTTCTTCTTCCACTTCTCTTATCGCAGAAGCTTCTATAGTTTCGTTTTTTTCAGTTTTACCTTTTGGAAGATCCCAACGTTTTTTTCGGTAGATAAAAAGAATTTCATCTTTATCGTTTAAAACCATTCCGCCGGCGGCGGTGACCACGCGTAACTTTTTAAACAAATGCTTTAATAGTTTTTCTTCTTTTTCGTGGTAAAGATTCACATAAAGCAGTTCACCTTTAGTTATCTTTTTAATTATCCGCTTAATTCTAACCTTCTTAATTGGCAGTGACACATAATTTTCACCTAAATCTTTCTTTGTTGAGAGAATTAAGGGAATATCATTTACAAAAACTTTATACATTTGCAGTATGATTTTAAATAAAGAAACAGCCAGAACAACTGCTGAACTGTTATTGCAAATTAAAGCAATAAAATTAGATGCACAAGAACCATTTACATGGGCCAGCGGTTGGAAATCGCCAATATACTGCGATAACCGAATAGTTCTCTCCTATCCGCCAATTAGAAATCACATAAGGGAACAGTTTGCACGCCAAATTGAAGAACTTTATGGAAAACCCGATGTTATTGCAGCGGTAGCCACAGGCGCCATTGGTATTGGGATGTTGGTAGCCGAGATTTTAAGTCTTCCGTTTATCTATGTTCGCCCAGAAGCAAAAAGCCACGGAAGAAAAAACCAGATTGAAGGAAATCTTTCTGAAGGTCAAACCGTAGTGGTGATAGAAGACCTAATTAGCACCGGCAACAGCAGTTTAAATGCGGTAAAAGCTTTAAAAGAAGCCAAAGCCAACGTAAAAGGAATGCTGGCCATTTTCACCTATGGGTTTAAAACTGCCGATGAAAACTTCGAAAAGGAAGGAATAGAATTACATACGCTTAGCGATTACGATTTTTTATTGGAAACCGCACAACGCACCAATTATATTAATGCTACTGAAGCCGGAATACTTAGAGAATGGCGTCAGGATCCTGCAAACTGGAAAAAATAAAGCAGTATAATGCTGCGCTAAAATTAATAACAGACAGGCAAAAAAATATTAGCCTGTGAGAAATTCCCGTGTCAGGGATATATTTATAAAAAGATGAATATAGAAAGCCCAAAAGTTACTGCAGATAAAAGTCAGCAGGAAATGTTCAATTTTTTGACTAAGGTTGAGAATTATGAACAATTAATGCCTGAGAGCAAAGAAGTATTTGAAGTTAGAGATGAGAAAACTTTTGTTTTTGGCCTTAAAGGAATGCCCGTTATAAAATTAGAAATCCAGGAAACCATAGAGCCAGAATTGGTTGTATTAGGCTCAACCTCAGATAAATTTGATTTTAAATTAAAAGCACATATCGAGGCTTTAAGCGAAAATCAAAGTGAAGTGAAGATGGAATTTAATGGTGAATTCAACGCGATGATGGCGATGATGGTGAAAAAACCATTAACAAAATTCATAAATACTTTAGCTGAAAATATTGGGAAACTATAATTTTTAAAAAGCTTTTATTTTAAATTAATATTCTTCAAATTTCAGGTTCTGGCTAGAGGTGAAATAATATCAAGTTAGAACCTGAAACAAGTTCAGGTTGGCGCAAAATCGTATTAAAAATTCTTTTTAATACATCAATTTAATTTCTTTTAAATCGAAAGTTTTAAAAACCGAATCTTCTATTTCCAAATTCAACCTGCCCGAAGTGGTGACACCGCGAATAATTCCCGTGAGATACGTGTCATCTGGCAGTTGAAAGGTAGATACCAAATCCCGCCTAAACATATTCCTTGCATATTTTTCTAAAATTGAGGCTTCAGTATCAGCATTAATTTGAGTTAATTTATCTTCAAATTCATCGGTAATTCTTTTTAATAATTCATCCAGGTTAAAATTATTCCCAGTGACTAATTTTAGGGAAGAAGCCTGTGGAAGGCCGGGAAATTCAGTTTGATTCACATTTAATCCTACTCCAATTATAGAAGCTGCTATTTCATTATTTTTCAGGATGTTTTCAATCAGAATTCCGCTAATTTTATAGCGTGCTGACATTATGTCGTTAGGCCATTTTACATTTAAGGCAGGCACATTAAATTTGTTTAGCACTTCAATAATTGCCAGTGAAACGGTGGCACTCATTAAAAACTGATGATTTACCCCAACTTTTATTTTTGGATATAAAACGCTAAAAGTAAGGTTCTCCCCTGCATTTGAAACCCAACCAGACCCGCGTTGGCCGCGGCCTTTGGTTTGCTCTTGGGCCACTACACATATAGGTTCAAAAGAGGTTTTGCCGCGGTAGAGCTCCCGGGCAAATTCGTTAGTAGAATTGGTGGCATTAACTTTGATTATACGCATACTAATAGTAAGAAATGAAACGGGCGTTAAATGTTATGTAAACTAAGCCTATAAACAGCTAAAAAGTAATAACTTTGCGAAAATAATTAATTTTAATGGCAAAAAAAGAAGCGAACAACGATCAACTTATTGCGCATATAATTAAAGGAATTGAAGAAGTAAAAGGTAACGACATTGATATTCTTGACCTTAGGCAAATAGAAAATACCGTATGTGATTATTTTATAATTTGCAACGGGACTTCCAACACACAGGTAAACGCCATTGTGAATTCCATCCAAAAAACTGTAAGTAAAGCTCTTAAAGACAAACCCTGGCACGTAGAAGGCGGAGAAAATGCAGAGTGGGTACTTTTAGATTATGTAAACGTGGTTGTTCACGTTTTCCAGAAGCATATTAGAGAGTTTTACGATATTGAAAGTCTTTGGGGTGATGCTAAAATCACTTCCATAGAAACCAATTACTAATTATTTAATTTAGAATTACCAAGAATGGCGAAACAGCAACCCAAAAAAAATACAGATCCCAAGAAGCCTAAGTTTAATGCTTACTGGATCTATGCCGCTATAATTATTATATTCATCGGAATCAATTTCTTTAGTGGAGGCGGTTTTAGTGAACCGGCGCAAACCAATCCGGCTGAATTTCTATCTTACCTTAGAGACGGTGATGTAAAAAAGGTAGAGATTGTAAACCGAAAACAAGCTAAGGTTTATCTAACCGAAGAGGCAGCACAAAAAGATATACATAGGCAAGCTAACGATCCTGAACTTTTTAACACCGGTGGTGAAACTCCGGCTTATAGTTTTGAGTTTGGTGATTTGCAAAACCTTGAAGACGATATCAAGGAAATAAAAGCTGAAAATAATTTAAATACCACTGTTGTTTACGATACGCAAAGTAACGTAATGAGCGAGATTTTCTGGGCATTATTACCCTTTATCCTCATTATTGGTGTTTGGATTTTTATAATGAAAAAAATGAGCTCTGGTGCCGGTGGCGGTGCGGGAGGCCAGATTTTCAATATTGGTAAATCAAAAGCAAAATTATTTGACCAAAATACCGATGTAAAAACTTCTTTTAAAGATGTTGCCGGGTTGGAAGGCGCAAAAGAAGAAGTTCAGGAGATAGTAGATTTCCTTAAACATCCAGAGAAATATACTTCGCTAGGTGGTAAAATTCCTAAAGGAGCTCTACTTGTAGGACCTCCGGGAACCGGTAAAACCTTGTTGGCAAAAGCAGTTGCAGGAGAAGCTAAAGTGCCTTTTTTCTCACTTTCTGGATCAGATTTCGTAGAAATGTTTGTAGGAGTTGGTGCTTCAAGGGTTCGTGACTTATTTAAGCAAGCCAAGGAGAAATCACCTTCCATCATTTTTATTGATGAAATTGATGCTATTGGACGTGCCAGAGGAAAAAGTAATTTCTCGGGTTCTAACGATGAACGTGAAAATACCTTAAACCAGCTATTAACAGAAATGGATGGTTTTGGAACCAATACTAACGTTATTGTAGTTGCCGCAACCAACCGTGCCGATGTACTGGATAAAGCGCTAATGCGTGCTGGAAGATTTGACCGACAAATTTATGTTGATCTTCCAGATTTAAATGAAAGAAAAGAAATTTTTGAAGTTCACTTAAAGCCACTTAAAAAAGTAGCCGAAGAACTTGATACTGAATTTTTAGCAAAACAAACTCCGGGATTCTCTGGAGCTGATATTGCCAATGTTTGTAACGAAGCTGCACTTATCGCTGCACGTAAAGGCAATAAAGCGGTAGGAAAACAGGATTTTCTTGATGCGGTAGACCGTATAGTGGGAGGACTTGAGAAAAAGAATAAAATAATTACTCCAGACGAGAAGAAAGCAATTGCCTACCACGAAGCCGGTCACGCGACTGTAAGCTGGATGTTAGAGCATGCTGCGCCACTGGTAAAGGTAACTATTGTTCCGCGTGGACAATCACTTGGTGCCGCCTGGTATTTGCCTGAAGAACGTCTTATTGTAAGACCAGAGCAAATGCTGGATGAAATGTGTGCTGCCCTGGGTGGACGTGCCGCAGAGAAAGTGGTTTTTGATAAAATTTCAACCGGAGCTTTAAGTGATCTTGAAAAAGTAACTAAACAAGCTAAAGCAATGGTTACTATTTATGGGTTGAACGATAAAGTTGGAAACCTTACTTATTACGATTCTTCTGGCCAGAGTGAATATAATTTCACCAAGCCATATAGTGAAAGTACATCTGAGCTTATTGATAAAGAGATTTCAAATTTAATTGAAACCCAATATCAGCGAGCCATAGATCTACTTACCAAACATAAAGATAAACTGGGACAGTTAGCCGATATTCTTCTTGATAAAGAGGTAATCTTTAAAGATGATTTGGAAACTATCTTCGGAAAAAGACCTTATGATAAGGACAAGGAAAAAACTGAAGTTTTAGGAAAGAAAGAAGAAACTCCTAAAATCGAAGAAAAAGCCGCTGAAACCGAAGAACAAAATCCCACCCCCGGAAGTGATTCTGAAGAGAACACGATAACTGAAAATAATTCAGTTAATAAATAGTTCACAACCACGGTTTAAAAAATCTTAATTTATCTAAGTGTTAAATTAAGATTTTTTACCTTTGGTTAAAATGACGTTGAGAACCACACCCAAAACTCTATGAGTCTATTTAGAAGATTTCTTAACCCTAAATCTAAATCAGACAAAAAACAGGAATCTCCTGAAAAAGCTGAGCGGGGAAAATACATGCCAGAGGTAAAACTCCCTACTGATGAGCGCTTTATGCTCAATTTTAAAAATAATGGGGGTAAATTTCTCTATTGTGAAGACAATAAAGAGATGCAAGAAGCTTTTGATAATATTTTACTGGAAAACGATTGGTACGAAAAAGAATGTTTTTGTCTTGATCCCAATCTTCAGGATAAATTTAAAGGTTTCAACCTTAGTTTTACCAGGTCTGGTTCGGCTCCATTCTTTCTTTCTACCTGTGAGTACCTGGTAGCAAACGATGGTTCTATACTTATTTCTTCTAACCAGATTAAAGAATGCAAACTCAACGATTTACCCGATAATTTTGTTATTATTTCTTCTACAAGCCAGTTAATAGATACAATTGGCGAAGGCCTTCGCGGCATTAAATTTAGAAACAAACAGCGAATTCCTTCTAATATTACTACCATCAAAAATTTTGAAACGCAGAAAGAAGGTGATTTTATGAGCTATGGAAGTAGTACAAAAAACCTATATTTGCTCCTGCTGGAAGATTTATAACACATGAGGGAAGCTATTATTAGAACTATTTCAGGATTGTTGTACGTATCCATATTGGTGGCTTCTATACTTTCTTCAGAATTAATTTTTATCAGCTTATTTTATCTTTTAGGACTAGTTTGTCTTATAGAAATGCAAAAACTTCTGCATTTAAAAAGCTATGCACTTTATGGTGTACAAGCTTTACTTTTTTATCTTTTCAGCTATTTAAAATTTAATCAGGATGCTACAATCCTGTTGCTCTTTATTACCATATTCGTAAACTTATTTCTTGTAAAAGATTTACTGGTAGTAAGAAAAATACCTGTTTTTGAAAAGAAGAAGTATATCATTATTATTTTTTACCTAATTTCTTCGGTAATTTTTCTCACGCTAATTCCAACCATAGAAGGCGTTTTTATTCCAAAATTGGTAGTAGGTATTTTTATCCTGATTTGGACTAATGATACTTTTGCTTATATTGTTGGTAAGAATTTTGGAAGCAAAAAACTCTTTGAACGTATTTCTCCCAATAAAACTGTAGAAGGTTTTCTGGGCGGAGTTATTTTTAGTGGTGTAGCCAGTTTTTTTATATTTTATTACACCCAGTTCCTCACCTTCCCTATCTGGCTGGGAATGGCCATAATACTTAGTGTTTTTGGAACTCTTGGAGATCTTATTCAATCAAAATTTAAACGGCAGGCCGGTGTGAAAGATAGCGGCACCTTAATGCCAGGACACGGCGGCTTGTTTGACAGATTAGACAGTATTATTTTTTCGAGTCCATTTGTATATGCTTATCTATATATTCTAGATTATGTTTCATAAAGAAGGTTATAAAATAATGGCGTGGGCAGCTTTGCTGCTTATTGCAATAAACGTGGTATCTTATTCGTTAATAAATACATACTGGATAAAATTTGCTATCCTGGTAGCCACCATAATACTGTTTTTTCTAATTATTCAATTTTTTAGAAACCCAAAACGGAATACACTTTTAAACGATGCTCACGTCGTTGCTCCGGTAGACGGAAAAGTAGTGGCCATTGAAGAAGTAGAAGAGAAAGAATACTTTAAAGACAAACGTTTGCAGGTTTCTATTTTTATGTCACCAATAAATGTGCACGTAACCAGGCATCCAATTGGTGGAAAAGTAAAATACAGTAAATATCACCCCGGGAAATTTTTAGTGGCCTGGCATCCAAAATCCAGTGAAGAGAATGAGAGAACAACGGTAGTGGTTGAAAATGATATTGCCGGCGAAGTTTTATACCGGCAAATTGCCGGAGCAATGGCAAAAAGAATTGTAAACTATGCTGAAGTTGGAAATGAAGTAATCCAGGGCAGTGACAGCGGATTTATAAAATTCGGTTCTCGGGTAGATGTGTTTCTACCTTTAAACACACCAATTTCGGTGAAACTTAACCAGAAGGTAAAAGGTGGGCTAAGTGTAATAGCCAAAATTGATGAATAAGCAGTACGTTATGCCTGAAACAACAGATGAAAAATTTTTAAAAGCCTATGATATGGCCAGCAAAACCACGCAAAAATTTGCGCCAGATGTTATGCTTCATTTCTACGCCTATTACAAGAAAGCCACTCAGGTAAACGGATTTTACGTCCCGCCTACCAACGAAGGGGATCTTAGAAATGCTTTTAAAATAAACGCTTTATTACAGGTGAAAAATTTAAGCAAGCAGGAAGCTCGCGAAAAATATGTAGAACTTGTAGAAGAACATATTGGCGAAGTAACCCCATAGCTACCTCGCCAAAATCTCCCTTAATTTTATTTTAAACTTTTTAAGCTGGCTTTAATCGCTTCAATTTTAGCTTCAGCATCTGCCTTTTTCGCTTTTTCTATAGCAACCACTTTTTCCGGGGCGTTATTTACAAAACGCTCATTAGAAAGTTTCTTTTCCACGGAATTCAAAAAGCCTTGATTGTATTTTAATTCTTCTTCCAGTTTTTCAATTTCAGCTTCCACATCTATTGAACCGGCAATTGGAATAAAATATTCATTAGATTTTACACGGAATGAAAGTGCACCTTCAACCTGCTTATCTACATAGCTAAAAGCGTCTATATTTCCCATTTTCAAGATTACGGGATCAAATAATTCTGAAGCTTTTTCATTATTCATCACCATAAGATCTATGGTATTTTTGAATGAAATATTCTTCTCTTTCCTTATTTTTCTAATTCCCGCAATAACTTCTGAAGCCAAAGTAAACTCATTGATTATTTCTTCATTGAAATCTTTAAGCTCAGGCCATTTTGCGATAATTAAAGCTTCAGATGCTTTTCTTTCGGTA
Source organism: uncultured Salegentibacter sp. (assembly GCF_963972535.1). Lineage (NCBI taxonomy): Bacteria > Pseudomonadati > Bacteroidota > Flavobacteriia > Flavobacteriales > Flavobacteriaceae > Salegentibacter > uncultured Salegentibacter sp. The sequence continues at coordinate 5,375 of NZ_CAXAVR010000049.1, read as the reverse complement.
ATTTCATGCCAAATCTCTTCGGTTACAAACGGCATAAAAGGATGAAGAATCTTTAAATTATCTTCTAAAATTTCTATTACCGCTTTATATGTTTTTACATCTATAGGCTGCCCGTAAGCGGGTTTTACCATTTCAAGAAACCAGGAACAGTAATCGTCCCAAATTAATTTGTAAGTGCTCATTAAAGCATCACTCATTCTGTATTTAGAGTAATGGTCTTCAATTTCTACAAGCGTTTTTCTAAACCTGGCTGTGTACCAGTCTATCGCGATTTTAGATGTTTCGTCCTGCTCTTTTTCTTCGGAAACTTCCCAGCCTTTTACCAGCCTGAAGGCATTCCATATCTTATTTGAAAAAGCACTTCCTTGCTTACATAGGTCTTCCTCGAACATTAAATCGTTCCCGGCAGGAGAACTCAATAGCATTCCTACCCTAACGCCATCGGCGCCATATTGTTCAATTAGTTCCAGCGGATCTGGTGAATTCCCCAGCGACTTAGACATTTTTCTACGTTGCTTGTCCCGTACAATTCCCGTGAGATAGACATTTTTAAAAGGACGCTCACCTCTATATTCATAGCCTGCCATAATCATACGTGCTACCCAGAAAAATAAAATTTCGGGGGCGGTAACAAGATCGTTGGTAGGGTAGTAATATTTAATTTCTTCATTTTCTGGCTCCAGAATACCGTTAAAAACGCTCATTGGCCATAACCAGGAAGAAAACCAGGTATCCAGTGCATCTTTATCCTGAATTAATTCTTCAGCCTTTAAATCAGCATTTCCTGACTTTTCTCTTACTTTTTCCAGGGCTTCTTCAGCAGTTTCAGCAACTACAAAATCTTCTTTTCCACTTCCGTAGAAATAAGCGGGAATCTGTTGCCCCCACAGTAGTTGACGTGAGATATTCCAGTCACGCACATTTTCCATCCAGTGCTTATAGGTATTCAGAAATTTATCTGGCACCAGGTTAATTTCATGGCCAACCACGGCATCAATTGCCGGTTTAGCCAGCTCTTTCATTCTTAAAAACCATTGATCGCTAAGTTTTGGTTCTATTACCGCACCGGTACGCTCGCTGGTTCCTACTTTATTAATGTGCTCTTCAGTTTTGGTAAGCACACCCATTTCTTTTAATTCATCTGCAATTTCTTTTCTGGCCTGGAACCTGTCTTTACCTTCATAATGCATTCCGTGAGCATTAAGACTGGCATCATCATTAAGAATATCAATTACCTCAAGATTATGCTTATCTCCAAGCATTTTATCGTTCTCATCGTGTGCAGGAGTTACTTTTAAACACCCGGTACCAAATTCCACATCTACATATTCATCTTCAATAATTGGAATTACACGGTTGCAAATTGGCACTATTGCTTTTTTCCCTTTTAAATGTGTAAAACGCTCATCGTTTGGATTGATACAAATCGCGGTATCTCCAAGAATAGTTTCAGGACGTGTGGTAGCAATAGTTAAAACATCATCACTGCCTTCTACTTTATAATTTAAATAATAAAGATTTCCCTGCTTTTCAATATGAATCACTTCTTCGTCAGAAAGTGTGGTTTTCGCTACGGGATCCCAGTTTACCATTCGGTAACCGCGGTAAATAAGACCTTTTTCATATAGATCTACAAAAACTTTAATTACAGAGGCTGACATATTATCATCCATCGTAAACTTGGTTCGGTCCCAATCACAGGATGCGCCCAGCTTTTTTAACTGCTCTAGGATAATACCACCGTGCTTATGCGTCCAATCCCACGCGTGTTGTAGAAATTCCTCACGGCTAAGATCGTTTTTATCAATTCCTTCAGCCTTTAATTTTGCTACTACTTTAGCTTCAGTTGCAATAGAAGCGTGATCTGTTCCCGGCACCCAGCAAGCGTTGAAGCCCTTTAACCTGGCGCGTCTCACCAAAACATCCTGAATGGTATTATTCAGCATATGGCCCATGTGTAAAACCCCGGTCACGTTTGGCGGCGGTATTACAATGGTGTAAGGCTCACGCTCATCTACTTCAGAATGAAAATACTTGTTTTCCATCCAGTAGTTATACCATTTATCTTCTACTTTTTTTGAATCGTATTGGGAAGCAATCGCCATATTTGGTCTGGTTTTTGAAAAATAAAGGCAAAAGTAATTATAACTTAAGGATTATAAAAGAAGTTGATTTGAATATAATTTTGAGTGTACGTCATTTCAACTTATCTTTACCTTTCGTTTATTAAAAACCAGAAATTATGAAAAAGTTAATCGCAATTGCCATTTTTGTTGTTGCCGGGTTAGGCACAGCAATGGCGCAGGAAACAGCCAAAATAGAATTCAAGAGTGAAACTATTGATTATGGCGAAATAAAAAAAGGAAGTGACGGTGTTCGCGTTTTTGAATTCACCAATACGGGGAATGTTCCATTGGTCATTGCCAATGTAACTTCAAGTTGTGGGTGTACAATTCCAAAGAAACCAGAAGAACCAATTCAACCGGGAGAAACCGGCGAAATCCAGGTAAAATATAACACTCAACTTGTGGGCCCAATTAGAAAAACGGTTACCGTTTATTCTAATGCCGAAGAAGCCACAAAATCGCTTAAAATTAAAGGTAGAGTTATCGAGGACGATAGCAGCCGTTAATTTTAAGATGAAGAAATAAAAAGCCGTTTGAAATGTTTTTATAAAGTCATCCTGAGTTTATTTCAGGATCTAAAATCTTAGAAGCTGAAACCATCCTAAATCGATGGGAACAGCCTGACAGAAATAAGACTTTTCAAACGGCTTTTTTACGCTCATAATTGTACATTTCATCTTAAAAATGTACATATTTTTTTCAGGCCGATTATAACATAAATAGGCCTAAAATTTTAAAGGAATTTTGCATTTTTGCACAGTATTAAAAACAATCTCATGCCAAGTATTTCAAACAAAGGGCGCAATATGCCCGAATCTCCCATAAGAAAACTAGTTCCTTTTGCTGAAGCAGCAGTAAAAAAAGGAAAAAAAATCTACCAGTTAAATATTGGGCAACCAGATATTGAAACACCTAAAGCAGCATTAGACGCGGTTAAGAATAATGATATAGATGTTCTTTCTTATAGCCATTCTGCGGGTTTTGTATCTTATAGAACCAAATTAGCGAAATACTATCGTAAGAATGATATCCCGGTAGATGCTGAAGATATTATTATAACCACCGGAGGTTCAGAAGCTTTATTATTTGCTATGGGAAGCATTACCGATCCCGGCGATGAAGTTATAATTCCCGAGCCTTTTTATGCAAATTACAACGGATTTGCTACAGCTTCAGGAGTTGATATCGTGCCTATAAAAGGATCTATTGAAGATAATTTTTCGCTTCCTGCTATTTCAGAGTTTGAGAAATTAATTACCAATAAAACTAAAGCGATCTTGCTTTGTAACCCTGGAAACCCAACCGGGTATCTTTATACGCGTGATGAAATTCAGCAGTTGGCAGATTTAGCAATAAAACACGATTTGTTTATTGTTGCAGATGAAGTTTATCGTGAATTCGCTTACGATGGGGTTAAGCATCATTCAATTATGAGCATTCCCGGCCTTGAGCAAAACGCTATTATGGTAGATTCTGTTTCTAAACGTTACAGTATGTGTGGTGCAAGAATTGGCTGCCTGGTTTCAAAAAATAAGGAAGTTATGATTGCCGCAATGAAATTTGCCCAGGCAAGATTAAGCCCGCCTACATTTGCTCAAATTGCCGCTGAAGCCGCATTAGATACTCCAGATGAATATTTTGAAGATGTAAATAAGGAATATACCGAGCGAAGAAATCTTTTAATTGAAGGTTTAGAGCAAATTCCCGGGGTAAAAGTAGCAAAACCCAAAGGTGCATTTTACTGCATCGCAGAATTACCAATAGATAACGCCGATAAATTTGCCCAGTGGTTGCTGGAAGATTTTCAGCATAACGGGGAAACCGTAATGGTAGCTCCCGCTAATGGCTTCTACTCTACTCCAAATACCGGGATGAACCAGGTGCGAATTGCCTATGTTTTGAAAAAAGAAAACCTGGAAAAAGCCATAGAAATTCTAAAAATAGCCCTGGAAAAATATAATAAATAGGCTATGCAGGTTGCTGAAAATTTTTCACTGAAAGAACACAATACTTTTGGAGTAGATGTAAATGCCCGGAAATTTGTCTCGGTGCATTCTACTGATGAATTGCGTGATGTTTTACAGCAAACCTATGCTTCAGAAATTTTTGTACTTGGCGGCGGCAGTAATATGTTGCTAACCCAGGATATAGATAAAACAGTGGTTCATATTGGCATTAAGGGAATAGAACTTATTTCTGAAAGTCGGGATGAAGTAGTTTTAAAAGTTGGTGCCGGTGAAAACTGGCATCAATTTGTGCTTTATTGTATAGAAAAGGCTTACGGCGGATTAGAAAACCTTTCCCTAATACCTGGAAATGTGGGCACAGCACCCGTTCAAAATATAGGAGCGTATGGCGTGGAACTCAAAGATACATTTGAATCTTGCGAGGCTATGCGAATACAAACCCTGGAAATTGAAACTTTTAACCTGCAACAATGTGAATTTGATTATCGTAATTCAGTATTTAAAAATAAGCTGAAGGGAGAATATATTATCACATCGGTTAATTTTAGATTAAGCAAAAAAGATCATCAATTAAGAACCGAATATGGTGCCATCCAGGCTGAATTAGATAAGAAGCAAATTAAAAAACCTAACATTAAAGATGTATCTGATGCTGTTATAAGCATTAGGCAGCAAAAATTACCCGATCCCAGGGAATTAGGAAACAGCGGTAGTTTTTTTAAAAATCCGGTGATAAAAGAGGCTGAATTTAAAAAACTTCAAAAAAAATTCCCAGAAATGCCTTTTTATGCCTTGCAGGCAAATAACATAAAAATTCCCGCAGGTTGGTTAATAGACCAGGCTGGCTTAAAGGGTTACAGACAGGGAGATGCAGGAGTTCATAAAAACCAGGCGTTGGTATTGGTTAATTATGGAAACGCTACCGGGGAAGAAATTTTAGCACTTTCCAGGGAAATTCAGGATAAAATTTATAAAAATTACAATGTCAAACTTGAACCTGAAGTTAATGTATTTTAAATATTTGTAGGAAAAAAATTAACGCTTCCCCTACAAAACCACTTCCTTAATTAACTTACAATTAGCAGTTTACATTCAAAAATAATCTTATATTTATAAAATCAATATCGGGGTGCTTAGGCTGAGATATACCCGTAAAACCTGATATGGTTAATCCCAGCGTAGGAAATATTGAATCTGTAAAGACTTCATTGTCTTTAAGAGAGAGCTTCATTTTCCGCAAAGAAAATGAAGCTTTTCTTTTTTAAAATAATTCCAAAAAAAA
>NZ_CAXAVR010000048.1:0-18896 GCF_963972535.1 uncultured Salegentibacter sp. | reverse complement strand
TAAACTTAATCACCTCTTTTTCGGTAAGTCCAAACTGGTATTCAATAGCTTCAAAAGGCGTACGGTCTTCCCATGCCATAGCAATTACCCGGTCTTGCTGCCGCTCATCTAATTCAAATTTTTTAGCAATCTTCATTTTTTACCCGAAATTTATAAAAATAACCAAGCTTGCCTACTTCAACATTGGTGAAGGTTTTTATAAATTAGTAAGAGGATTTGGGCGTTCCCCTATCGGGTCGGGCTTTCCGCTACACTCTTTTTGCTCGATAATCGAGATTTAATGATTTATGGTTTGTCTTGAAATTGAAGTTTTTTTAAATATTTCAGGTTCTCGCTCTGGGGTAGTTTGCTCGTACCTCACAAAAAGGATTTCCACTTCAATCCCTAACGCAAAAAAAAATGTTGATTATGAATTTATAATATGAAAACTTCTTTATTATGCCATTTTAAAGCTTCCGGTGATGGAAACCAATTTTCATTTTCTGGTAATAAAATTTGCTTTCCTTCAAAATCGGAGAGAGGAAAGCTAGAGTTTTCTTCCTCTATTGTTGGTGAAATTCTAACTAAGAAATCTGAATTAATTGTTAACAGACCACGATCGAAGGCCCGATGAAGTGTTGGTGATAATGCAATACCATTCGTGACTGTGTCATCATTCGAAATGCTGAAAGGATAAATATGGCATGCATCTACCATTTGAACATTTTGAGTAGAATTTATTTTTAAACCCGAAATACAACAGGTGTAATCGTAAATTTTGGGAATAGTTTTTTTAAACATTCCACCTCGCACGAAAATTTCTTCTTCAAAATCGCTCTGCTCCAAAGTTTCCCTTAATTGGGCAATATGACTCTGATAATATTCTTTAGGCTCATTTAGTATCTCGTTTTTAATTTTATCTTCTTCATAATAATTGTCTGGTCTTAAATAATTATTTCTAAAATCAGGAAAAAATGCTTCAATTAAAAGCTGCTCGAACCACAATTGGTTTTTTGGAAGCTGAAGTAAGAAACATAAATCCTTATCTATTTCAGCAAAGGCAATTGTTTCATTTAAGCTATTAAAGCTTTTGATACTTTTAGAACTTGTGGTTACGATATCTTTTCCCGGTTTAGGAACTAGATGCCAGAAGGGCTCTGATCTCATATGAAAAAATGTTAAAGAGAAATTTCGAGAATGACCAGTGTGTACAAGTTCTTCCCAATTTTGCTTAAAAGCCAGAATAATTTCGGAGGTAATAAATATTCTATTTGATTTAATCACTCCTTTAGCAATTAGCTGAATTATGGAGAGAAGAAGGATTGGTTTATGAGGTGCTCTACCTAGATTTTTACTAAAACCACGGGTGAGTTTTTTAAAATAATTCGAATATTTATAAATAATTTCTTCAGACATATTATCCTACTGCCAATTTCTGACTTTCTTTTAAAATATAAGAAGGCATTTCTTCATGAAGTTTCCATTCAACGTTCATTGGTTTAGCGCCTTTAGATTTCACGAAATCTGCTTCACCTAAAAAGGTATAAGACATTGTAAACCCATATTCATCCACGTTCTGTTCTCTAACAAATAAGAGTATTTTTTTTCCTTTATCCCGGTGCTTAATATAGGACTCGCCTTTTGGAGAATCTGGAGCAGTACTGTTTTGCGATTGCCAATGGAATAATCTCTTATTCAATGCATAATCTTCATACATTGTGGTAGGGGAATATTCTTTTTCAGTTTTTTTAAGTGTTACAAAGAGCGCTTCTATATTCAAATCTTTATTTTGAGCTACTCCTTCCCGGTTTGACGATTTCTTCTTAAAGCTACTCAAACCTAATGCTACTAAAATTTCTTCTCTATTATATCTACTATGAAGTTTTAAAGGGAAATCGAATTCCAAATCTATATCTTTTTCTACATATTCAATTTTTTCAATTTGATGTTCTATGAACTCCTGCATCTCCTGAAGCATAATTTTATTTTTCAGAAGGAAACGAATACTTTCTCTAACATTTGAGAAGCCTAAATTGGTACCAGTTTCTTTCCAAACGTCGTAATGAAACATTAGAAGCATAACCTCTTCCTCTTTGTTTAACAAATCAAGATTTATATTTTCCGAAATCAATTTTTTAATGAATTTCAAGTAAGTAAGAGAATTGGCGTGAATAAGTTTTCTTTGCAGACAAGCAGTTAATTCTTTCTCTTGAGGTTCATTAAAATCTGGAATTACTTTAGCATCTGCACATAATCTTTTCCAATTTCCTTTTTTATAGACCTGTCGGATATCTAAGTGGTGAAACTCTAAAAAATTATGTAATGTAAGCGGGAGTGTCGAATGATGTTTGAATCTTTGAATTTTCTGAAGAAGTTGAGGTCTTCTAAATTCAGTAGCCTCCCTAATATTTCGCAGAATTACTTCTTTAGCTTTTTTCTCTAGTACAATTGAGCATCCTAATGGAAGATGTGGAAATTCATCCTCGATCTCTGTGATTATAGATGTATGAGTTTTACCAACAAGCGCTCTAAACTTATGCTCAAAATCATACTCTGGCCTAGCATTTCCTACAAAATCAAGTACCGTTAAGCAATCTTTATCTTCAGCTAAGCGTAATCCACGCCCTAGCTGTTGTAAGAAAATTGTCAAACTCTCAGTTGGCCTTAAGAAAAGAACTGTATCAATATTTGGGATATCAACACCTTCGTTGAATATATCGACCACAAATAGATAATTAATTTCTTTTTTAATGAGTTTGTTTCTAACCAAATCTCTTGAGCCGCTATTTCCGCTAACGAGATAATCTGCTTTTAAACCAGAAAGAACAAATTTCTCAGCCATATATTTGGCGTGTTCCTGACTTACACAAAACCCAAGAGCTTGAACATCATTAATGTCGGTTAAATATTCTTCACAATTCTTTATAATGTCAGCTAATCGCCGATCATTTTCAGTATAAAGTTTAGTAAGCTCCTTTACTTCGTATTTACCTCGCCATTGAACGCTGGAAAGATCAACGGAATCGGAAAGTGCAAAATACTGGAAAGGACTAAGAAGCTTCCTGTTTAGGGCTTCAGGTAGTCTTATTTCCGCAGCAATTCTATTATGAAAATCTTCTGCTATGTCACCACCATCCATTCTTTCTGGAGTTGCGGTTAGACCTAAGAGAATTTTTGGATTAAATCTTTTTAAAATTGGACGATAGCTGTCAGCTTTAATGTGATGAACCTCATCTATAATTATGTAGTTGAAAAAATCCTCTTCTAAATCTAGCATTTTCAATCTACTGTGCAGTGTTTGAACAGATGCGAATAACTCATCATACTTTTCTGGTTCATTCCCATCTACCCAAAGTTCACCGAAATTAGCATCACGTAGAACGTGCTGAAAAGTAGCACGAGCTTGTACCAAAATTTCTTTACGATGGGCAACGAATAAAAATTTTGAGTATGGATTTTTGTTCTTAAATTTCTTAAAATCAAAAGCAGAAATAACGGTCTTTCCTGTTCCCGTAGCTGCAACTAATAAATTTTTATTTCGATTGTGAATTTCTCTTTCTGCCTGTAATTTAGATAAAATTTCTTCTTGGTAAGAATATGGTTTTAGTTCGAAGAAAGTGGTAATTTGACTTGTATTATATGAACTCTGTCTTTTAAGAGCAGTGCTTAGCTTTTCTCTATCTGTGCCTTTTTTATAAAATTCGAATTCAGGATCTTCCCAATAAGTTTCAAAAGTTTTTTGAAACTTATCTATAATATGACCTATTTCTTGGGTGGTAACTTTAAGGTTCCATTCCAGGCCATTAGTTAAAGCTGAACGAGAAAGATTAGAAGAACCAATATAGCCGGTATGAAAACCTGAATTTCGTAAAAATAAATAAGCTTTTGCGTGCAGCCTTTCGTGTTCTGAATTATAGGAAACTTTTATTTCAGTATTTGGAAGTGATGAGAGGTATTCCACGGCTTTTACATCTGTGGCACCCATATAAGAAGTGGTAATAATCTTTAATTTTTTACCGCCTCTGGTAAATTCTTCCAGTTCCTTTTTAAATATTCGAATTCCAGAAAATTTAATAAAAGAAACCAGCCAGCATATTTCATCGGCAGAAAGAATTTCTTTTTTAATTTCACTCTCCAAGGAAATTCCAACATTGTTTCCAGTAAATAGTTCGCTTTGACTTAACCGAGTGTATGGGGTAATTTCCTTCAGCCTGGCCTTCAAATTTGAATATGGAAAATCTAGTTTAGAAAAAACAGCCTGTAAAATCTTTCCTTCGTTTTCAATTAAATTTTCAGAGAATTCTGCACTCTTGAGCTCTTCTACTAAAAGATTTATAATTTTATTCGATAATTCAATTTGTTTTAACGGACGGTCTTTATCTTTGATTTCCTCCAACGCAAATTTGATGTTTTCACTCAAATAAGTACTCAAATATTGAGAAGCTTCTTCCTTATCTAAAGGTGTTTCGCTAACGTGGAATTTCTGTAAATCTACATTTTCGAGTTTATTGGAAACTAATTTAGTTATTAGCTGCTCGTAAAGGCCTGTTTCAAAACTCATTTATACTTATTGATATAATAATTAACAATTGGAATATCTGCTTCAGCCCAATCTAAAGATTTTAATTTTTCAATAGGAAACCATTCTACTTGCGAATGTTCTAAAAGCATAATTTTGAAAGTCTGCAAAGAACATCGGAAAGGTATCAATTGAATTTTCTTTGATTCAGGATAACTATGTTCGTTCGAGGGTAATTGTTCCAAAATTATAATCTCTACTCCTAATTCTTCTTTAATTTCGCGTGTGAGACACTCTTCAAGAGTCTCTTCTTTTACTTTTCCACCAGGAAACTCCCATTTATTTGGTAAATGCATTTTACTGCTTCTTTGCGCACACAATACTTTACCTTTATGTTCTATAATAGCACAAGCAACTTTTATCATTAAAGGGATTTAACAAGAAACTAATTCAATAAAGAAAATTATTTTTCAGGCTCGAAAATTATAAAGCTCAATTTAACATTTAATTTAGAAACGAAAAAAGGGTTTTCTGTAAACCGATAAAATTTTATTAAATCAAAATACTCATAACTATCTCTTCTTAAAATCCCGGTTTTACCAAAAGAATTCCCCTAACTTTAAAACAAAAAATGTTTCAGCAGCAATTCTTCTTAATATTAATATTCTTGGTTATGAGTAAATTACTTCTTTTCGATTTTAGCGTTACCTCTAACTGGAGTGCCTGGGAAGTAGAAAACGATGTAGTAATGGGGGGAAACTCCACTGCCAGGCTGGAACGCAGTGAGTCTGGCAATGCTATTTTTACTGGCCATGTTTCGTTGGAAAACAACGGTGGTTTTGCTTCGGTGCAGTATCATTTTCCATCTAAAAATATTAAAGGCTATAAAAAAGCGCTGATCTTGCTGAAAGGAGACGGGAAATCTTATCAATTTAGAATGAAGGCCAATTTACAGGATAGAGCTTCTTATATCTACACCTTCAAAACCACGGGAGAATGGCAAACAATTGAAGTTCCGCTAAAGGAAATGGAACCGGTTTTTCGTGGTAGAAAACTTGATCTTCCTAATTTTTCTGCAGAGAGTATTCAGGAAATTCGCTTTTTAATCGGGAATAAAAAAGCAGAAGATTTTAGGCTGGAAATTGATAAAATAGAGTTGGAGTAAGTATCTCGCTGAAAAAGATTTTCCGAATTAATTTATCGTTTTTCAGCGCCAATAAGTCTTAACTATCTTTCTATAAAAAACTAATAATAGGCAGTTTTCCTAATTGCTATGCTTTCACTTATCTTTGAAGTAAAACTACTTACCTATGAAAATTGTTGTTTCCCCGGCCAAAAGCCTGGATTACGAATCTAAATTACCTACTACCCGCGGCACTCAGCCTGCTTTTTTAGAAACCACGGTGAAGCTTAATCGCAAGATGGCGAGAATGACAAAAAATGAGATTTCAAAATTAATGGGAATCAGCGATAAGTTGGCCGATCTTAATTATACCCGCTACCAGGATTTTGAGGAAGAACACAACAAAAAGAATTCCCGCCCGGCGATGTATGCGTTTAACGGAGATGTTTACACCGGCCTGGATGCCTATACCATCCCCACCGATAAACTGGACCGCCTTCAGGATATTTTACGAATCCTTTCGGGACTTTATGGCGTGCTAAAACCGCTGGATCTTATGCAGCCTTATCGGCTAGAGATGGGAACTTCTGTAGGTATTGAGCGTAAGAATAATCTTTATGAAGTTTGGCAATCAAAAGTTACTAAACTCCTGAATGATGAAATGAAGGAAGGCGAACTTTTTATCAACCTGGCCAGCAACGAGTATTTTAAAGCTGTTGACACTAAAAAACTAAAAGATGAGGTGATCTCACCTGTATTTAAAGATTTCAAGAACGGAAAATTAAAGATCATCAGTTTCTTCGCAAAAAAAGCGCGCGGGGCAATGGTACGTTATATTATCGATAAAGACGTAAATACCATGGAAGAGCTAAAAAGTTTTGATTATATGGATTACCGTTTTAGTGAAGAACATACGGAGAAAGAGAACGAACCGGTTTTTATTCGTTAGTTCTTTTCAGTTTTCAGTAAGCAGTCTCAGTGGGCAGTGGTTAGGGTTCTTGAGTTCTCGGTTTTTAAGCAATTCTTGTATTCGTCATCGCGAGTTCGGAACGAGCGTGGCGATCTGTAGTTACAATTCCTTGTCACTTTGAGTTTCCGACGAGAGTCGGAAGTATCGAAAAGTGCTTTGTGTTTAAAAGTTAAGAGTGAAAAATTAAAAGGTAAGAGAAGAGAGAAAAGAATAAAGTTTCAGAAATCAGGATGTTTTTTGAAAATCCAAAACCGACAACTGACAACCGAGAACCCACAACTATTCTAGAACGGATTGCCACGTCGGCTATCGCCTCCTCGCAATGACGGAAATAAAAGAATCAAGAAAAAAGACTTTGAAAAATACCGCAACCCGCAACCTGCAACCCGCAACCTAAATACCCACAACTCAAAACCCATAACCGATTAACTTTTACCAATCTCCCAACAAATTATTAACGCTTCCTTGGCAGCTGAAAAAAGATTAGCGATCTAATTTCGTAATCGTATAGGAATGTTTTATTTCCGTGACGCACAACCTAAATCTGCCAATTTTGAAACAACAATACACAAAATTAATCCTGCTTTTTTCTGGGATTATTCTTTTAATTTTTACTGCCTGTAATAATAATGCACAGGAACCCAAGAAAGAAGTTCCACCAACGCAATTAGATACTATTTCAATGGAACCACCGGTTTTTAAAACTACTTACCGGTTAGATTCTATTCAGAATAAAGAACATTTGGATAGTCTTTTTAATGATTTTTCTGAAGAAGATGTAAAGTTGGTCTATACGCTAAACCGAATTGACGCTTATCGCGTTAAACCCGGTGCCAAACTAATAATTCCCGATTCTTTGGTAAAGGATTTGAATGTCTATGCACCTTTTCCAAAACTAATGAAGCCATTAGATTCAATAGAAAAAACCGTGATAATTTCAAAACGAATCCAGGCTTTTGCACTTTACGAAAATGGGAATTTATTGCATTGGGGTCCGGTGAGTACCGGGAAGCAAAGCACAGGCACACCTTCGGGTTTATACTACGGCAATTATAAAGCGAAGCGAAAAATAAGTACCATAGACCAATCCTGGATTATGCCTTATTATTTTAATTTTATGAATTTTGAAGGAATTGGGACACACGAATATACGCTCCCGGGATATCCTGCCAGCCACGGCTGCGTTAGGATGTACCGGGAAGATGCAAAAATGATTTACGATTGGGCCAATATGTGGGAATTAAAAAGTGATGTGATTGTACAAAATGGAACCCCATTTATGGTGATAGGTGAATATGATTATAATGATATTCAACCCTGGTTTAAACTTGCAGAAAACCAGGGAAGTAATGACTTAAACATGGCTGAGATAGATACGCTAAAAGTTTATGCCCAGCGTTATAAAAACGATCCTTTAAACTTTAAATTTGAAGACTTAAGCGACCAGGATATTGTGCTTTAGATGCTTTTAGATTTTGTATTTTAGTCAGAAATTCGTTTTTATGAAATTTAGATTTTCAATTCCAGTTTTATTTTGTGCATTTTTATTTTGCTTCGGAAGCCTGGTGGCCCAGGAAACTACGGTTATGGTTAGGGCCCTGGCAAAAGATGCGAAATTTATAGGAAGTTCTATTGGCGGCGCTAAAATTATTCTTAGAAATGCTGAAACGCGAGAAATCCTGGACCAGGGTTTAACCTCAGGGAGTACAGGAAACACCGAATTAATTTTGCAAACTCCCAAAAAGCGCTACGATAAACTCACCGATGAAAATACAGCGGGATTTGAAGCTAAATTAAATATAAAAGAACCTACGTTTATAGAGGTAGAAGCCCACGCACCGATTAATAAAAAACAGGCAAAAGTAATTTCGAGTACTCAACTATGGGTTATTCCGGGGAAAGATATTACCGGCGAGGGTGTAGTACTGGAAATCCCAGGATTTGTGGTAGATATCTTATCACCACAAACTCACGAACGCATTAAAACTTCTAATGAGATTAGTCTAAAAGCCAACATTATTATGATGTGTGGCTGCCCCGTTACCGAAGATGGTGTGTGGGATGCCAATCAATATGAAGTAAAAGCGATCATAACTTCAGAAGGAAGTGAAATTAAAGAAGTCAGCTTAAACCCAACCAATAAACCCAGTACCTTTGCTGCAAATACAAATTTAGAAAAAGGCTACTATACCATCACGATCTACGCTTTTGATCCCGTGACAGGTAATACCGGTGTAGATAAAACGAATATTATTATTAATTAAGTTTTCAGTTCTCAATTCTCGGTTGTGAATTCTCAGTTCTCAGTTTTCGGTTGTGAGTTTTCAGTTATGAGTTGGCAGGTGCTATTACTTCGTCAATGCACGCAAGAAACAAACCGGCGATCTTTTGATTGGGTTTCCTTCCGTCACTTCTAATTTCCGAGGGTAGAAGGAAGTATGGAAAAGAGCAAGACTGTAAGGACTTCTAAGGGTTCGCGCGCTACTCGAACTAACGCCTATAGATGGATCAATGAAAATTATTAGTGTATTCGTGGCTAAACAATAAGCCGAAAACAATAAATCAAGTACAGATTACCGCGTCCTGCTATCGCAGTTCTCGCAAAGACGGAAACTCAAAACTCCAAACAATAAACTGAAAGCTGCCAATTGCCCACTTAATTTTTACATTCAAAACATTTAATTAAATATGGGCTTATTTTTACGTCTTCTGAACCTTTTAGGGGTTTGTCCAGCAATTCTTTTTCAGAGATTATTCGGTGGAATTCTTTTGCGTATGCTACTAAATTTTCCCGGCGGGATTTAATCTTTTCAGCAATCTCTTTTCCATCTAATTCGTAGATTTCCCCGGCCCAAATTTTAAAAGCATCGGCAATAGCTTCATCAGTCATTAATTCCTGTAATTTTTTTGCTTCCGAGGTAAAGATTTCTTCAGGAGTATCAGTAAGGAAATAAACATCGTTAGGGTAAACCAATCCCGGCATATAATCTATTTCCTTTTCAAATGGCCGAACTTCCGGTTCAATATTCTCATTTGAAATTATTCCGGGAATAACGCCCTCTAAATTAAAAAAGGCATTATCCCTGTCACCGGCCACGGGAATGGCTTTAAAAGAATTATTTTCTTCCTGAATTACCCAGCCCCACTGCTTGGCGTGCCTGTCCCAATCGCCTACAAGCATATCAAATAATCGAGCCCTCACCAATGCATTTCTATCTATCGAAACTTTTTCAGGATGTTCATTTTTTAATTCCTGCAGGTTCTTGGTGTCAAGAATTTCAGCTACATTTTTATAATTTGTCCAGTTCTTTTCTCCTTCGGTTTCATATTCTAAAAGGAACAATCTATTGCCGTATTTCTCATTATATTTTTCGCCTAGAAAATCCTGTTTTGGAACAAAAACCACTTTGGGATGGGTGTGTAAAACATTTGCCTTTTCTGAAAGTGCAGCGGCGAGAATTGCGCCGTATGGGTGCGAGGCTGAAATTGCATCTATCACAATATTTTCCAGCCCAAGGCTTCGGGCAAATTCGGGAACGTGGGTAGATGGGTCTTTATTTACGCTACGCAGGGAATAAAGAAAACCCTCTTTATTTTTTAAACGGAGTGAATGAGTTTGGGTACCGCCACCTTCTTTTACGATTTTCATTCCGCCGTAAAGCGTATCGAGAAAAAGTACAGGAACTTTTACGGGAGTTGCCCAGGCTTCACGGTAATTTTCTCCCTGCATAATATTTTTAAGCGGATTGATTTTATATAAACTGCTTGCAGCCACTGTAACGGAGTCGTGCTCACGGAAATCTATATTTTCAATATCTTTAAAATCTTCTATTGTTGCGGTTTCAAATTCCTTATCGGTACCGGAAACCGAAAAATAAATAAGTCCTATAAAACCAATAAGAAGTATTAAAACCAGCCAAAGCAGCTTTTTCATTTTCTATAATTTATTGCAATTTAAAAATAGCAATAAAAACGAGGATAAGCATTTAAATTTGTTGAGGCTTTAGCGGAATTTCATTTAAAAGCTTGTTAAGTTGATTAAGGGAATGGGAAGCGATCAAACCTTTATGAATTTTAATATTTTGATCTTCCGATTCCAGTATAAAACTATTTTTATATTTTCTAATTGCGCTAAGTTTGGTGAGATCTATACTTTTAGGAAAAAGTGAATTTTTAGTAAGGATATTATTATTTATTTGGAGGTAGTGATATTTGTTTTCGTAGTACCAGGTGCCAATTTCTAAAAAGCCCAGGATTAACCAGGGATATATAAAAATAGCTGCTGAATCAATTATAAAAGCGATAGTACCAATAATTACCGATACGATGCCGTAAAGCAGTTTATACTTCAGTCTTTTTTGTGGATAATATATGGTCACAGCTTAACGTTTAAAATAATATTTGAATAGTACTAATATCAAGATCAATGCCTATTAAGAGACACTTTGAAATTAGATAAAAGGAAATTCAAATAAATTATGGTTAAGTTGCTGAAAAATTAGGGGGTAATTTTAATGAAATTAATAAAAAAACCTCATTATTTCAATAATTTTTTAATGTTTTCTTCTAACTCTTTTTCCCTTAAATTGACACCGACCACGCGTCCGTTGGTATTTATAAGATAATTGGAAGGTGTGCGTTTTATCCCATAATTTGTAAAAACCGGACCTTCCCAGCCTTCCAAAGCGCTAAGGTGTTGCCATTTTAAATTATCTTTTTCTATAGATTTAATCCAATCGGTTTGTGAAGTATCACGGGAAACCGCTACAATTTCGAGTCCGTCTGACTTATACCTTCGATATAATTTTTTTAGCTCGCGGTTTTGCATTTTACTGGGTTCGCAGGTAGACGCCCAAAATTGTAAAAGTGTTACTCTACCGGTTAAAGCTGAAAATTTTCGTGTTTCCCCAGTGGGTGTAGGTAATTCAAAATCTACATATTTTTCGCCAGGTTGGGGGATGGTATCATTATTTAAAATACTAAGGATTCGTTTTCCCAAAGCGCTATCCTGAATTTCTTCAGGAAAAAGATCAAAATAATGAGCCGTGGTTTCCTGTCCCCATTTTCCTGAAACTTCATACAGCATCCGGGCACTAATCAAAGCGTTGGGATTGTTTTTTATAAATTCTTCCTGGCGTTTTCTAAGTTCGGCTTCACTAATTTTATCATAATCTTCATAAACTGTTTTTATTTCGTCAACTAATTCTTGAGAAACAGAGCCGGTAACTTCGGCATCCTGGAAATTGGTATTGCTTGCATCAAAACGCATAGGTTTGTCCTGTAGCCATAATTCTTTGAATTTAGAACGATCTTTAGTGTGCAGCATTACCCACATTCTGGATTCGGGAAGTTTAGTTTCGAATTTAAAGTTATTATTCTGAACTTCTGCGGAATCCAGCGTACCTTCATTTACCAAATCCCGAAAATAAAGCCAGCTGCCATCTTTTATATTATTTGTTTTACCGGTTAAAGAAAAAGAGGATTCCTGAGCCGTACCAGAAAAGAGGCCTAATACAAGCCCCAAAAGGAGAGACGTTAACCGCATGATTTATTAGGTTTTGGAAATTAATTTAGTGAAAATAGCGATTAAAAATTTAAAAAAAATATAGCATTGAATCTTCCGCGATAGGTTGCTTTAATCGTAGCGGTTTAGAAAGAGGTATATTTCTATTAAAGTGATTCCTATTATTTAGGCTCGGGAAATTTCCACTTCCAAAACTTGAATTTTCCAGTGAGTAGAAACGGGACTCCCACACCAGTTAAAGCTCCGGCAAAGAAATTTAAATTATAAAATGCAAAGTAGGAGCTCCAGAGGAGCCCTACGAGTATAAGAAAAAGGCCGACTAACCTAGCTGTATTCACAGGGGAAAATTTTAAATAGCTTAACCAAGAACAATAACTTCTAAAGCCTGGTCTAAAAAAACAACCAGCATAAACGCAGTGAAAATAATTCCTACTAATTTTAAAATATTGATTCGATCTTTCATGATTAAGGTTTTTTAGTATTTCGATAGATATTTTTTGATGCTGCTTTCCTGAAGAAATTCTTATGAATTGAGAAAGCAATATCTTTCGAATAATCGGTTTTAAATAACTCGATTTTTGTAAAACTAGCGGTAAATATAAGGAAATTTTAAACTTTTAGCCAAATTTATATTTTTTCCGGAGGATTTTATATGGTTTTTGGTTAGAAAATTAGTGGTAATGTAAGACTAGATTAAATAACTCTTTTAATGAAGATAAGGTGAAAAAAAGATTAAGGAATATTCGTTAAACCGGGTTATTCCAGCCTTCTAAAGCAGCCTCTATGGTGAAATCCGGGAAGTAGATTGCAATAATTATGAGAGCTATTATTCCCAGGATTTCTAAGAAAGTATAATTATGTTTTCTGTTAGTCTTATGATTTTCCATACCTGATTTTAGTGATAAGTAGATAAAAATATTAAAATGTTACAGAAAACCTTTAAAAACACTACTTGGGATTGTAAGGTTTATTCCAATTTAAATTCACAATGACGATGCCACTGTTTTCCATCGTGTTTTAGCAGTGTAAATGATTTCGCGTTAAAGGAAGCCTGAAACTCACGTTTTTTAAAATCTGCCCAGGCATCAGGAAATTGTTTATAATGAAGATCTCGCGAAGCAAGCGTAATATGCGGATGAATTTTAGAAAATTTCTCGTGTTTCTTTAACTGCAAATTTGCTGAGATTACTTTTTGCAATTCGGTGTGAAGAATTTTTATTGGCTCGTGATCTTCAATATTTATAAAAATCACTTTTTGGTTAAACCTGCCAAAATCCTTTAAATCTACCCGGAAGCTTTTCTGTTCTTTGACAAAATCTTCTAAAATATCAATAAATTTATTCTCTTCCGATTCAGAAAGCTGAAATGGAATTTGAAGGGTAATATGCGCCGGCAATTTCAACGCATTTGTAGCTTTATATTTTTCAGCAATCTCCTGCTTCAGCGATTTTACTCGCTTACAAATTTCTTCCGGGGGAATTAAAGCGAGAAAATATAAAGGCATTTCAGATTGAATTTTCAAGAGTTAATTCTATTCTCTTCCTCTTACAAAAACCGTTTTCTTATTAAAATAATAGATCAATAAGCCAAAAGTGAATAAAAGTAAATTTTGTACAAGGCTATCTACCATAAAATTTAAATCATCTCCCATTGCGATTTTTATGAGCTTTCCTATAATTGAAAGCCCGGGGCCAACCATCATGATAATTGCCCAAAAGTGGATGGCCATTTTTGCAAGTCGGTGTTTGTTAAATAGTAAATATAGCAGCGCTAATTCTATAACCACCGCAATTAAACCGAGGTAATTTCCGGAAATAACCATATAGGTATTCCAAATAAGTATTAGGAAAATATAAATAATGAGCAGTCTATAAAACCATTTGTTTTTAAAAACTGTTTCCATAAATTATTTAGAAGCTTTTGCAGTTTTTGGGGTGAAATCCATAACCTTTTGATGCCTTAGCAAATCCTCAAAAGTTTCGCGCTCCCTTATTAAATGGCCTTTACCTTTATACCATAAAACTTCTGGTGGGCGGTAACGTGAATTAAAATTGCTGGCCATTGAAAATGAGTAGGCCCCGGCATTGCTAAAAGCAAGGATATCTCCTTCGGTAATTTCGGCAATTCGGCGGTTATTGGCAAAAGTATCGGTTTCGCAAATATAGCCTACCACCGAGTAAAACCTGAATTTACCATCGGGATTAGATACATTTTTAATATCGTGATGAGACCCGTAAAACATGGGGCGAATTAAATGATTAAACCCGGTGTCTACCCCGGCGAAAACCGTGGAGGTGGTTTGTTTTATCACGTTCACTTTAGCAAGAAATTTCCCTGCCTCACTCACTAAAAATTTTCCCGGTTCAAAAACTAAAGTAAGTTCGCGCCCGTATTCTTTGCAGAAATTCTTAAAACGTTCGGTTAGTTTTTCACCTAATTCTTCAATATCGGTTTCAATATCATTTTCACGGTAGGGCACTTTAAATCCGCTCCCAAAATCAAGAAATTCAAGGTTTTTAAAATTTTTAGCCGAATCAAAAAGAATTTCTGAAGCACGTAAGAAAACTTCAATATCAAGAATATCACTACCGGTGTGCATATGGATCCCGTTAATATTCATCCCGGTATTTTCAACAATACGCAGCAAAAGCGGCATTTGGTGAATAGAAATTCCGAATTTAGAATCTACGTGGCCTACTGAAATTTTAGAATTTCCGCCGGCCAAAATATGCGGATTTATACGAATACAAACCGGTACATCTGGATGTTTGGCTCCAAACTGTTCCAGGATAGAAAGATTGTCTATATTAATTTGCACTCCCAATCGTACCACCTGTTCAATTTCTTCTAAAGAAACTCCGTTTGGCGTATAAATAATATCTTTTGGAGCAACCCCGGCTTTTAAAGCAAGCTTCACTTCCTGTACCGACACTGTGTCCATACCACTTCCTAAAGAATTTAAATATTTCAGGATAGAAATATTAGAAAGCGCTTTTACCGCATAATGAATGCGTAAATCTTTAATTTCAGAAAACGCATTTTTAAGTCGGTTAAACTGAAAAGCAATTTTTTCGGCATCGTAAACGTAAACAGGGCTTCCAAATTCTTTGGCTACGGCGAGCAGATCTTGATTGGTCATAACAATTGAAAAATTTAAGTGGCAAAAAACAGGAGAAATTTCAACTTCCACAAGTGCAAGTCTCAAAAATAACGAATTCCCCGAAATTGTTAATATTTAAAGAGTAGATACTTTAACTCGCGGTGGCTACAGCGCTTTCTTTTCGTTTTCTAATAAGAATAATCGCGAGGGCTATAAATACACCTAAACCAGCCATTACAGCGCCAACAAGAGATGCCGAGGTAAAGCCATAACCAAAAGCAATTGGTAATCCTGCAAAATAAGCTCCAGAAGCATTTCCCATATTAAATGCACTCTGGTTCATTGAAGATCCCAAACTCTCTGAACCCTTTGCAGAGTTGATCATTACCATTTGAATAGGAGTGGAGAGACAAAAAGCGATAGTAGCAATAAGGAAGGTCATAATCAAAATTGCAATTTGATTTTCGGCAACATAAGCATTGGTAATTAAGGCAAACACCATTAAAACCATACTCATAATTACTGCGTAAATAGGAGAGAATTTCTCGGCAAGCTTAGCGCCAATAAGGTTTCCTATTACCATTCCCACACCGGCGAGAATCATAACATAACTAACAAACCCTTCGGGGTGTCCTGCTACATCGGTAATTAAAGGCGCTATATAACTGTACCAGGCAAAAAAGCCGCCAGTACCAATAGTGGTAAGTAAAACCACCATCCAAAGTTCGCCACGTTTTAGCACATTCAAATCTTTCCTAATACCTTCAGAAGAGGATTTTGGTAATTCAGGCATCCAGAATTTTACACTTGCAATGGCCATTAAACCCACAATTCCCACCAACATAAAAGAAACATTCCAACTATAATTATGGCCTAAAAAAGTACCCAACGGCACGCCAAATACATTAGCCAGGGTGAGCCCCGTGAACATAATGGCTATAGCTTGCGCCGATTTTCCGGGTTTTGCTAATTGGCCGGCCACTACCGCGCCAATGCCGAAGAAAGCCCCGTGTGGTAAACCCGATAGAAAGCGGGAAACCAGTAATAACTCGTAAGAATTGGCAAAAGCTGAAAGTGAATTAAATACCGTAAACCAAACCATAAGAAGGAGCAGAGTTTTATGCGCCGGCCATTTCCCGCCAAAGGCAGTAAGCAAGGGCGCTCCAACTACTACCCCCAGGGCGTAAGCAGAGATAAAATGCCCTGCTTGTGGAATACTGATCTCTAATGCCGAAGCTACATCGGGAAGAATTCCCATAATCACAAATTCGGTCAATCCAATGCCGAATCCCCCAATAGCCAGTGCCACAAGTGCTTTATTCATTCTTAGGTTAATTTTTAAGCAAAGGGCAAAATTAAAAGGGATAAACTTAATAACACATAATTTACTCAAAAAATTACGATAAGCTTATAGTAGCGAAATCGCAGTAATGACGGGGATTTTAGAAATCTGTAATCCTTAAGGAAATGCTAAATTTTCTTCTGGCTTTAGATTATGGCAGGGATGGGGATATCCTAAAAAAGATTGGTACAATAGCTATACATTTGTTACTTTTGCTAACCGTAATTAATACTGAAGAAATAGCTGATTATGAACATACACGAATATCAAGGAAAAGAGATTTTAAGCAGTTTTGGCGTACGCATTCAGCGTGGTTTAGTTGCACATAACGCAAAAGAGGCCGTAGACGCCGCCAAAGAACTAACCGAACAAACCGGTACCGGATGGCACGTTATTAAAGCCCAGGTACACGCCGGTGGACGTGGAAAAGGTGGTGGTGTAAAACTTGCCAAGAACCTTAAAGAAGTTGAAGAAGTTGCTGGTAACATTATTGGAATGAACCTGGTAACACCACAAACCTCTGCTGAAGGTAAAAAAGTACACCAGGTATTAGTAGCCGAGGATGTTTACTATCCTGGAGATAACGAGCCTGAGGAATATTACATGTCTGTATTACTTAACCGTGCAACCGGCCGTAATATGATTATGTATTCTACCGAAGGTGGTGTAGATATTGAAACTGTTGCTGAAGAAACTCCGCATTTAATTTTTACTGAAGAGGTGGATCCTGCAACAGGACTTATGCCTTTCCAGGCAAGAAGAATTGCCTTTAACCTGAAACTTAGTGGAGCTGCTTTTAAAGACATGACAAAATTTGTAATGTCTCTTTATAAAGCCTTTGAAAAATCTGATTCTTCACTTTTTGAGATCAACCCGGTTTTAAAAACCAGTGATGATAAAATTCTTGCAGTAGATGCAAAAGTAACCCTTGATGATAACGCACTTTTCCGTCATAAAGACTATGCTGAAATGCGTGATATTCGTGAAGAAAATCAAACTGAAGTTGAAGCTAAAGAAGTTGGACTTAACTATGTAGACCTTGACGGAAACGTTGGTTGTATGGTGAACGGTGCCGGACTTGCAATGGCAACAATGGATCTTATTAAGCAAGCTGGTGGAGAACCTGCAAACTTCCTTGACGTTGGTGGTACAGCTGATGCCAAGCGGGTTGAAGAAGCTTTCCGTTTGATCTTAAAAGATGATAAAGTAGAAGCGATCCTGGTAAATATCTTTGGAGGTATTGTTCGTTGTGACCGTGTGGCACAGGGAATTGTAGATGCATATAAGAATATGGGAGATGCTGTTAATGTACCAATTATTGTACGTTTACAGGGAACCAATGCAGATATTGCCAAGAAATTAATTGACGATAGCGGATTTAAAATCCACTCTGCAGTACAGTTCCAGGAAGCTGCAGATAAAGTACAGGAAGTACTTAAATAATCTCGGAGTTCGGGATTTCCTATTGAATTAAGACTGTCTAAAGTTTAATCTTATTAACCCGTCATTCTGAAACAAGTTCAGGGTGACGATAGGAAATAAGAAAAACTTTAGGCAGTTTTTTTGTGTCCTACTGTAACAGCTTAAATAAGAAGATGGTCTCTTGGTTATAAACCAATTAAATCATTCATCATGAAAAAGCTAGTAGTTATTTTAGGAATTATCTTCATCGGTCTTAGTAGTTTTACTTCTGTAATAGACAAACCGGATAAAGTTCTTGTTAAACAGATTTATGCAATGCTGGATGATCTTCCGTTGGAAATTGAGGAAGAACTTCTGGTTGAAGTAAGACTGATTAATGAGCTAAATCGAATAAAAGTGTTGTTTGTTGAAGCTGAAGATCCTTTAGTGAGAAAACTAATTAGAAAGCGATTAGATAAGAATACACTGGCAATACCTTTTAAAGTTAAAGGTGCTTATCGCTTGCCAATTAGAATTAAAGTATAAAATAATCGGCATTCTGACCCGAAGAGCCAGGGATATTTCAGTATTCAAATAGACCCTGAAACGATCCCGAAGCTTCGGAACAGAGTGATGAAAATTACAGAACCGGTTCATCACCGGTTTTTTTGTTCTCAGATAAGTTAAAATTTCCTGAAATTAATATAAGTCTGTAACATATAGAGGTTTAGGCCGGTCTTTATAGTATAACCTTTAAATTTTATTATTATGAAGACTTTAAAATTAGTATTGTTTGCATTGACGCTTAGCGCCGGAAGCTTAGTTTACGCCACTCCGGGAAATTCACCTGAAACTTCAGATTCCTTTAAAAAGGAAATCCAGGATTTATTAAAAAATATTGAACTTGATATTGAAGAAGAAGTGGTGGCAAATCTTGT
>NZ_CAXAVR010000047.1:0-19256 GCF_963972535.1 uncultured Salegentibacter sp. | reverse complement strand
AGAACTTGATTATAACCAACTGTCACTCAGTCTGTTTTAACTGGACAGTAATGAAAATATAACTATCCTGAAGAAAAAATACTCTATAATTTCATTTTTACTAATTCTAATCAGCTTAGGTTGCTCAAGTGATAGCGAAGAACTTTATCGGAATATGAATTAATTTTCACTGTAAAAAGACCCGATTATATAACTGAAACCAGGTTCTACGCTTTTGAGTAGAATTATTATAAAACCTATCCCCTCGTCCTCTTAATAAAAACCTCCTGTAATTTTTTAGTAAGGCTGTCTTTTTGCGTGGTGTAGACTTTTTTGTCTTTGTGAGTAATAGAACTTATAGGAATAATTTGCGTGGTGGTGCCGGTAACAAAGATTTCCTCTACTTCTACCAATTCGTCAATATGTACAGGTTTTTCAACCACTTTTATATTTAAGCCGGCACAGATGTTAATCACCTCGGCGCGGGTAATTCCAGAGAGTATCTTATGGCCTTCGGGATGGGTATGTACTACGCCGTATTTTACAAAAAACAGGCTGGAATGTGAACCTTCGGTAAAATAACCTTTGCGCACCAGGAGGTTTTCGGCAAACCCGGTAGCGATGGCTTCCTCGTTGGCCATAACATTTGCCAAAAGTGCTGTCGACTTTATATCGCAGCGGTGCCAGCGTTTATCTTCTGTGGCGATTACTTCCCAGGTTTTCTTTTCAAAACCTTCTAAAGTCACCGGAAAGGCGTACAACAAGACGGTGGTTTCAATCTTCTCGGGAACAAAATGGCTTCGGGCCGCAACTCCCCTACTCACCTGTATATAAACTGCTGCATCAGCTTCATTTAAATTGGCGCGTTCTATAGCTTCGTACATTAATTTTTCAAGCGAAAATGCATTAAAAGCAACCTGTATCTGGTCCAGGCAATATTGCAGGCGTTTTAGGTGTTCTTCCAGCTTAAAGCCTTTTCCGTTATAGAATGGGGTTACTTCATAAATTCCGTCGCCAAACATAAATGCACGGTCAAAAACCGAAACAAAGGCCTCGTCGGGTTTCAGCCATTTTCCGTTTAAATAAACTTCCGAAGGGTACTTTTTTTCAGGTTTCATAGTAATAGATTTGTTCTCCGTAAAAAGTCATCATTTAAAATGGTCGTCATCCTGAACTTGTCTCAGGATCTAAGTTGAGTGCATCCTCATGCTATGTTAGATGCTGAAATATCCCGAAGCGTCGGGACAGCATGACGATTTATTAATGATTTTGATCTTATGAGTAAAAACGGACATACATTAATTAAAATATTGCTGTAATTGCTGCAGCCACTGGATCTCGTAATAACGAACTATACTTATTACAATTACCCCGGCAGCTACATAAACCCAGGAATAAGTATCGCGTTTAAGCATAATCCCGCCTATAAAGGCAAAAATCACAAATGGAATTGCCATAATAAGGTTTGGCAGTGGCCAGGCGTCCTGAAATAACACGGCAATAATCTTCATAGCGCCAAAAAATATGCTATAGAACAAAATGATCTTGCTAATTAGCGCTTTCAAATTCCGTTGTTTCATTTACTCGTAATTTTTTGGGGATTGTCGACGTTTGGAAGCCTTTTCGTAAGCAAAAGCCCACTGGTAAAGTTTATTTTCTTCAGATGATTTTGCGAAAAATGTAAGTCCTTTTGGGGCGCCTTCTTTGTTATAACCCATAGGAACAGTAATTGCCGGATAATGAGCAACCGCCGCGAAACCGGCGTGATAATTATTTATGGATAAAATTCCGTCTAAATTGTGTTCCTGCATGGGAGTATCAAAATACTTTTCTCCTTTCTCACTTAAATCATTCTTTATAGAATCAAGATTGGTAGAGTCAGCCGACTCGTGTAAGATTCCATCAAACAGGGTTTGGCCGTACGGCATTCTGCTCACAGAATCTTTTAAATTGAATTTCACAATATCATCTACCGAAGCAAAACCTGTTTTACCACCATATTTTTCAAAATACTCGGGTAGATCTTTTTTCATATCCAGGCTTAGCAAACGCAAAAAGTTTTCCAGTTCAATTTCTTCGGCTTCAAATTCTACAATTTCGGCTCCTGCATTTCTTAGATCGCTAACCGCCACCTTATAAAGAGAATCTTCTTTTATTAATTGTTTAAAAGCACCAAATCGCTTTCCTTCCAAACTTGTATTTTCAAAATTGAAATCGGTATCCTCTACTTCTACTGAAAGCGCATCTTCATCATCTTTCCCAGTCATTGCTGAATATAATATTGCATTATCTATAACCGATTTTGACATAGGGCCGGGAGTATCTAAATAGCTGGAAATAGGCACAATCCCACCCCGACTTAAATTCCCGATAGTTGGTTTTAACCCTACTACCGAATTCTGACTGGAAGGCGAAAGAATAGATCCTGAAGTTTCAGATCCTACTGCTACAGGAGCAAGATTTGCCGCCACCGCCACTGCACTACCCGAACTGGAACCGCCCGTGTCAAAAATCTTTCTTCCGTATGGGTTTAAGGTTTGTCCGCCAACCGCCGAGTAACCGCTGGGGCATTCGCCGCAAAAGAAATAAGCCCATTCACTTAGGTTGGCTTTTCCAAGAATTAGAGCACCGTTTTCTTTTAATTTCTGAACTATAAAAGCATCTTCGGTCTGGTTATTTTGCAAGGCAATAGCTCCCGCTGTAGTTGCCATATTTTGCGTATTAATATTATCTTTTAATAAAACCGGAATTCCATTAATCAAATGATTTTCTGCTGAATTATTTAATTGCTTATCTTTTTTTCGTGCTTCTTTCAGCAAGTTTGGATTTAGAGAAATAACCGAGTTTAAGGAAAGTTCATTCTCACGGTCAATTTTTTTAATTCGGTATAAGTAAAACAGGGAAAGTTCCTCGTAAGTAAGCTCACCCTTTTTGACTGCTTCCTGGATTTCAGGAATATTCTTATCGAAAATAAGCGGTTTTATCGATTGATATTTTTCTTCAGAAAATTCTGCTAAATCGCTTTCAAAAGGAGACCAAAGAGAATCCTGGGAAATATTTTTTGAATCTAAAACTTTAAATTCCTCTTCCTTTTCGGTTTTTAGCGAGTCCCGGGTTTCGGTATTTTCATCTTCAGATTTTTTATCATTCCCGCAGGAAATTAAAGCGGGAAGCAGAAGAAGGAATAAAAGTTTTTTCATTTATTATAATTTTAAAAACTGGAGGTTAAATAAAATATTAATCAATAAACTACCGATTTTCCCGGCACCGCAAAATTGGCTTACTGTTTGAAGAAAGAATCTACAAATTCGTATTTATTAAAAACCTGCAAATCTTCTACACCCTCGCCTACACCAATATATTTAACCGGAATTTTAAACTGATCGCTTATACCAATTACAACGCCGCCTTTTGCTGTACCATCTAATTTTGTAACGGCAAGAGAAGTTACTTCTGTAGCCGCTGTAAACTGTTTTGCCTGTTCAAAAGCATTTTGCCCAGTAGAGCCATCTAAAACCAATAAAACCTCGTGGGGAGCATTAGGAATCACCTTTTGCATTACACGTTTTACTTTGGTAAGCTCGTTCATTAAATTCACTTTATTGTGAAGTCTCCCGGCGGTATCTATAAGCACTACATCTGCATTTTGTTTTACTGCGCTTTGTACGGTATCAAAAGCAACAGAAGCAGGATCGCTGCCCATTTTTTGGCGCACTATAGGCACATCGGTCCTATCGGCCCAAATTTGCAACTGATCTATGGCCGCTGCTCTAAAAGTATCGGCTGCCCCTAAAACAACTTTTTTTCCGGCGCTTTTAAACTGGTGAGCAAGTTTACCAATTGTGGTAGTTTTACCTACGCCATTAACGCCAACCACCATAATTACGTATGGTTTTACATCTGGCAACTGGATATTTGCTGCTTCGCCAGTTTCAGATTCAGAAAGCAGGCCGGCAATTTCTTCGCGTAATATTTTATTAAGTTCTTCAGTACCCAAATATTTATCACGAGCTACGCGATCTTCAATTCGGTTTATAATTTTAATGGTAGTAGCCACACCAACATCACTGCTTACCAGTACGTTTTCCAGATCGTCTAAAACTTCTTCGTCTACCTTGGTTTTACCGGCAACGGCTTTACTCATTTTAGACATAAAGCTGGTTTTAGTCTTTTCCAGCCCTTTATCCAGGTTTTCTTTTTTGTCTTTTGAAAATATCTTTTTAAATAAACTCATTTTTTGGAAGGTTTAAAATCAACAAATTCCGGAAATGTTTTCCCGAAATTTTCAGCTGTAAATATAAGCAAATTACTTCGAGGCAAGCCCACGAAGCATTAAGAAGAACTAATTTACGATATCGAAACAAATCCCGGAGCATTTAAATTTCGATTATCAAATAAAAACAAAAAGCCGTCTAGAGTTATCCAGACGGCTTTGTAAATATTTTCAAGGAAGTTTGCTTAGCTTACTTTTTGTTCAAAAAGTCGTTCACTTCTTCCGGAGCCATAATTTGTTCAACAAAAGTATAGGCACCAGATTTTGGAGATTTCACCATTTTAATTGCTTTGGTCAATCTCTTAGACCCTGTTTGTATCGATGCAACTGATTTCTTAGCCATAACTTATTATTTTATCTCTTTATGAACCGTCATTTTCTTAAGGATTGGATTAAATTTCTTTATCTCCAATCTATCCGGTGTATTCTTTTTATTCTTGGTAGTAATGTATCTTGAAGTTCCCGGTTGTCCGGTAGCTTTATGCTCTGTACACTCTAGTATAACCTGTACCCTGTTTCCTTTCTTTGCCATTGTAATGTGTTTTTATGCTTAAGGATTATTTCTTCAAAAATCCTTTTTCTCTTGCCTCTTTAATTACAGCAGAGATGCCTTTTTTATTAATATCTTTAAGTGCAGATGTAGATACCTTTAAAGTGACCCATTTATCTTCCTCAGGAATAAAAAAACGTTTCTTTACCAAATTGGCATTAAATCTACGTTTGGTTTTGTTCATAGCGTGAGAAACATTGTTCCCAACCATCGCTCTTTTACCAGTAAGTTCACAAACTCTTGACATTGCTCTATTCTTTTCTCGTTATTTCAAAACAGGCTGCAAATTAACGATTTTTTCACCTAACAAACAATATTAATTTAAAAAAATATTCCAGCTTTTTGAAATATGGAAATCAAATCTATTTCTTAGCTAAAAACTCCCTGTTTTCGTTGTGTTAGAAAGCCAACAAACTTTTTCGCTTGGCAAATTTAGCCATTTTTGAAGCAAAAACTATTTAAAATACTGAAATTCAAACCTTAAATTAGGTGATTTCAAAACTTTAAAACTAAAAAATGCGATTAAGGATAGGTCTTTATTTGTAGAAATAACTCTTCCCGAATCATTTCCATACTCTTGTTTACCGCCTTCCCAATTACTTTATCCCGATGATTCCCAAAGATGAATTTTTTCGCATAAACCTTATTTGGGGTGGCAATTCCTATAAAAACAGTACCAATTTCGGCATCGCTGTCTCCTTTTGCCGGCCCTGCATTTCCGGTGGTGGAAATCGCATAATCGGTTTTAAAAAGATCTCTCACATTTTTTGCCATAGCCATTGCCACTTCCTCACTCACCACCGAGTGTTCTTCTATTAGCTTTTTATCTATTTGTAAAATATCTTCTTTAACACTCGTGGCGTAACTTACCACGCTGCCTTTATAATAATTTGATGCGCCGGGAGGTGTGGCAAATAAATTGGCCAATTTCCCACCGGTACAACTTTCCGCCGTGGATATACTGGCATTAATTTTTAGTAATAATCTTGAAATTTGAATTTCTATAGGCTCATCGTCTTCATACCCAACAATAATATCGCCTATAATCCCGTGCAAATCGGTAATAAGGCTTTCTACACTGTTTTTAAGATGTTCTTCGTTATCGCCTTTCGCAGTTAAACGCAAACGCACCCTGCCCAGGTTGGGCAAATACGCCAGTTTAATGTATGGCGGGAAATTGTTTTCCCAATCTTCAATTTTATCGGCAATGGCGCTTTCTCCCATCCCGTAGGTTAAAACGGTTTTATGCAGAATAACCGGCCTTTTAAACGTTTGCTGAAGCTTAGGTACAACTTCATCTTCTATGAGCGCTTTCATTTCAAAAGGAACGCCTGGCAAAGAAATATAAGCTTTTTCCTCGCTTTCAAACCACATTCCTGCTGCTGTACCATACTTATTTTTTAAAGCCAGGGCTTTAGAGGGTAACATGGCCTGTTTTCGGTTTAAATCGGAAATTGGAGTGTCTATATATTTATCAAAAAGAAATTCTATATGCTTGAGTACTTCCTCGTTTTTCACGAGTTTATCATTGAAAAATTCGCATAAACAATCTTTGGTAATATCGTCTTTGGTAGGCCCAAGACCGCCAGTAATAATTATGATATCGGCACGGTTTTTAGCCTCGTACAAAGCTTCCAGGATATGACTTTTTTCGTCTTCTACCGTAGAAATTTGTTTTACCGAAATACCAATTTTGTTTAATTCTTTAGCGATAAAAGCTGAATTGGTATCTATAATCTGGCCAATTAGAATCTCATCTCCAATGGTAATTATTTCTGCTTTCATTCCAGTTCAAAATCTCTTTTAAGGGCAATGCTGGCCACATTTACTTTCTTGGTGATTTTAGATGCCGCGTTGGGAACTTCGTCTTTCTTTTTCCCGGCTTTTGCCCAGGCCTCAATCACCTTTACCTCGTCCATAAGTTCCAGGCCAAACAGCTGTAAATTGGGTTTCATTTTATGGGCAAATTGATAAGCAAGATCAGGATTATCGTTAGAAATAGCCTCGTTCATCGCTTCTACATCTGGCGGAATTTCTTCTAAAAAGGTTTGTACCACTATTTTCATGAAATCTTCGTCGCCACCGGCCATTTCTTTAACCTCACTTAAATCGTAGTTGCTCATAGTACTATTTTATTTGAATTGAAAAGATTTGTTTGTCTTCTAAAAATCCGGTTAATTTATCTTCTGGCGTTACTTTGCCAACACCGGCCGGGGTCCCGGTAAAGATAACATCACCTATTTTTAAAGTAAAAAACTGTGAAATATAGGCAATTAGCTCATCTATTTTCCACAGCATCAATCGGGTATTGCTTTTTTGAACGGTTTCCCCGTTCTTTTCTAAACTAAAGTTAAGCATATTTATATCGCCAACCGCATCTTTGGGCAACCATTTTTCTCCTATTACCGCAGCTCCATCAAAAGCTTTTGCTTTTTCCCAGGGCAATCCTTTCTCCTTTAATTTTTGCTGAAGATCTCTGGCTGTAAAATCTATCCCAAGGCCAACTTCTTCATAATATTTATGCGCAAATTTCTCCTGAATATGTTTTCCTACTTTTTTGATCTTCACCAAAACCTCAACTTCATAATGAACATCATTAGAAAAATCAGGAATAAAAAAGGGCTGTTTTTTTAATAAAATAGAAGTATCTGGTTTCAGAAAAATTACCGGATCTTCGGGTTTTTCATTTTGTAATTCAGAAATATGATCGGTATAGTTTCTGCCAATGCAAATTATTTTCATAAGTAGGCCTGGTAAAAATTATTTCAACTTGGTATTTAATTTTCTCAATTTTATAGCGGTAAGTACTTTTTTGGTATAAAGTGGAAAATCGGCATTCTGAATCCAGCCAAAATAACCCGGTTCTTCTTCCAGCACCTTTTCTACATTTTTACCACGGTATTTTCCAAAAGCAAAAACTTCATTTCCTTTTTTATCATACGCGATAAATCCGGCGAAATCTGCAAATTTATTCCTCGCAGAATAATCGGCCAGGTATTTCATATCATTTTGCAAATCGTCATACCTATCTAACTGCGATTTTAAAACCTCGTAGGTTGCCGTGGTATCTGCTTCAGCACTATGGGCATCTATAAGATCTTTTCCGCAGTAAAACTGGTATGCGGCTGCCAAAGTTCTTTGTTCTTTTTTATGAAAAATAGTTTGTACATCTACGGCCACCACGTTTTTCATTTCAAAATCTATCCCGGCGCGTAGAAGTTCTTCTACCAGTAAAGGAATATCAAATCTATTGGAATTGTAACCACCCAGATCACAACCTTTAATCATATCGTGCACCTGGGAAGAAAGTTCTTTAAACGTGGGTTCATTAGCCACTTTCTCGTCTGAAATTCCGTGAATTGCCACCACTGCTTTGGGAATAGGCATTTCTGGGTTTACCAGCCAGGTTTTGCTTTCCTTGTTTCCGTTAGGAAAAACTTTAAGGATAGCGATTTCTACAATACGGTCTTTTGCCACATTTGTTCCCGTGGTTTCGAGGTCAAAAAAACAAATGGGTCTGGTTAGGTTTAATTCCATAAAGGAGCTTGATTTTGGGGGTAAATATACTATAATTTATGGGCTTTGACTTATTAAGCAAGTTTTGAAAAATAAAGATTTACAGCCCTAAAAAATTTAATTTAGCAGAAGTTTGAATATTAGAACACATTTTTGAATATACTATCTTAATCCTTTTAAATCACTAAATATTCCTTCAACTAAACCTAATAACATTTTTTATCTTTGAATATATTAAAAAATACCAGGATGTTTAAATACTTAGCATACGTAAGCAGGCAAAGTCACGTAATAACCGATAATGATTTAAAGGAACTTCTAAGTAAATCCCGAACTCGCAATAGCGAAATTGAGGTAACAGGTATGCTAATTTATTTCCACGGAAGTTTTATTCAATACCTGGAAGGAAAAGAGGAAAATATTGATAGTTTATATAATAAGATTGCTGAAGACAGGCGTCACCAAAGTGTAACTGAAATAGACTCAGGTTTTAGTGAAAAACGCGCTTTTTCTGAATGGTCTATGGCGTTTAAAAAGCTACAAAAAGATGAAGCTTTTGAAATTCTTGGTTATAAAGATCTGGAAACAGCGCAGCTTTTTGACAATTACCAAAGTCCAGATGAGCACCCTGCTTTAAACCTATTAAATAACTACGTAAAGAATCTTTGAAAGCAGAAAAACTAAAAAAAATCGTCAAGCTGTCCCGAAGCTTCGGGATTGTTTGAGCTTCTAACATGTTCGAATTACCAACATCTTAGATCCTGAAACCAGTTCAGGATGACAGCTAAAAAAACCGGCTAAGATTAGCCGGTTTTTTCTTTGAATATTCTTTGAATTTATATCTCTCGGTCTTTGTCAAATCCCTCAAGATATTGGGCAACACGTTGTACAAATTGACCTCCAAGCGCTCCATTTACAACCCTGTGATCGTAACTGTGAGATAAGAACATCTTGTAACGAATTCCTATAAAATCGCCATCTGGAGTTTCTATTACCGCGGGTACTTTTCTAATGGCTCCCAGGGCAAGAATTGCAACTTGCGGCTGGTTAATTATAGGAGTTCCCATAATACTTCCAAAAGTTCCTACGTTGGTTACAGTGTAGGTTCCACCCTGAATATCGTCTGGCTTTAATTTATTCTGGCGTGCACGATTAGCAAGGTCATTTACCTTTTTTGCAAGGCCAACAAGGTTAAGCTGATCGGCATTTCTAATTACCGGCACTATTAAATTTCCATCTGGAAGAGCTGCCGCCATTCCAAGGTTTATATTTTTCTTCTTGATAATTTTATCGCCATCTACCGAGATATTGATCATTGGGAAATCACGAATCGCTTTGGCCACGGCTTCCATAAAAATTGGAGTAAACGTAAGTTTTTCTCCTTCTTTCTTCTGAAAATCGTTTTTGTGCTTGTTTCTCCAATTCCAGATATTGGTAACATCTACCTCTATAAAAGATTGAACGTGAGCTGAAGTTTGAGCGCTATCTACCATATGGTGTGCGATCATTTTACCCATACGGCTCATTTCTATAATCTCATCTTCTCCTGAAGGCACCACTTTTTCAGACTCAGCTTTGGCGCTGGGCATTTTCCCGGTATCTGCTGCCGGGGCTGTCGCAGTTTTTGTGGTTTGTTTTTGGGAAGTTCCTTTTTCGCGGTTTTCAACGTAAGCCAGGATATCATCTTTAGTCACGCGACCATCTTTACCGGTTCCTTCTACAGATTCAAGTTCGTCAAGGCTTATATTTTCTTCTTTTGCTATATTTTTTACCAGCGGTGAATAAAACCTGGAAGCTTCAGAAAAATCTTTGCTTCCTGCAGTTTCTTTCGCTGTCTCAACACTTTCGGCTACCTCTTCAGCATATTCATTTTCCTCTTCACTGTCATCCAGATCAAGGTCTAATTCATCATCACCTGCACCGGCTGGGATTTCTCCATCAGTTTCAATAATAGCTATGGTTTGCCCTACCTGTACTACATCATCGGCTTCAAAAAGTTTCTCTACCAATTTCCCCTCTACTTCGCTGGGAACTTCGCTATCTACTTTATCGGTAGCGATTTCAAGAACCGGTTCATCGGCTTCAATGGTATCTCCAACTTCCTTTAACCAGTTGGTAATAGTTGCTTCGGCGACACTTTCGCCCATTTTTGGTAGCTTAAGTTCAAACTTTGCCATATCTATAATTGAAAGCTTATTTTAAGGTTTATGCTTGCGAATTTAATGAAAATTCAACTTTAAAAGTATTAAAAAATCAATAAAATGAATTTTCGTTATAAATTTTCTGTTTTAGAAAATGTTTTCGCACCTGGGTAAAATTACAATTTCAAAAGCTGAAACTAAATTTTTCAGTAGAAATATTATTGATTAAGTGGAAGTTTATCGGGATCCTGTCGTGTATCAAAAACATGGAGAATCCTAATAAGAGTTTCATTTGGAACACTATAAAAAATGGAATTATGCTTTGTTACCACACATTTATAAAACCTCTTTTCTTTTGAGAGTGCAGGAAATTGATAAGGATTTAACTTAATTAGCTCTACCGAATGGTCTAAGGTATTAAAGAAATTTTCACTAACTGTTTTGCTCCAATTATTTCCAAGATAATCAAGAATATTGTCTAAGTCTTTTATGGCTGAAGCAGCCCAAATCACTTCCCTTTTAGAAGCCATATTTATCTTTTACTCTTCTTGCAACTTCTTTATGAGGAACTCCTGCTACACTACCTAAACTTTTTTCAGCATCTTCAATTCTTTTCTTTTGCCAATCAGGCATTAATTCCCACTCCTCAAGGTGATAATTGGTTTGCGGTTCCTCAATATTTTCTTGTTGATGAAAATTTTCAATTAACTTCTGAATTTCAAGCAATTGAGCCTCATTAAGTCCCTCTAATTTTTCAATAATCGCTTTTTTAATTGCTGAAATTTCCATCTGTTTATTTTTTAGCGCGAAGCTCACTTAAAGATATCAATTTTTAGTAGAATTTTCAAAAGGAATCCTATTAGTGATACTTCTTCCCAGAGTTACCTCATCGGCATATTCCAGCTCGTCTCCTACCGAAATTCCTCGTGCTATTGTTGAAGTTTTAATACCGATACCTTCCAGTTGCCTGTAAATATAAAAATTGGTAGTGTCTCCTTCCAGCGTGCTGCTTAAAGCAAAAATGATTTCTTCTACTTTTCCTGCCTGCACTTTTTCAATTAAAGGTTTTATACTAAGCTGCGAAGGGCCAATACCATCCATCGGACTTATTTTTCCTCCTAAAACGTGATAATGCCCCCGGTATTGATCGGTATTTTCAATAGCCATTACATCGCGAATATCCTCTACCACACAAACAATTTCTGAATTTCTGGAAGGATTGGCGCAAATAGCGCATAAATCTGTATCGCTAATATTGTAGCAATTTTTACAAAGTTTTATTTCGGTTCTTAGCTTGGTAAGTGCATCGGCCAGTTGTTTGGTTTGTGATTCGGGCTGCTTTAGCATATGCAATACCAGCCTTAAAGCGGTACGCTTCCCAATGCCCGGAAGTTGAGACATTTCATCTACAGCCTGTTCCAATAATTTTGAAGAAAAATCCATATTGCGAATTTATGATTTTTACTTGATAATCGAGATTTAAATCTACCAGCCGGCCAGGATCGAAAAATAATTTTCTACTGTATTCATCACCAGCTCCTAATTGTACATTTTTAGTAAGCGGGTGAAAGTTTAAGCTTAATTTGTAAATTCGCCACTTCACAAAATCATCGCTATGCAGCCCTACCAGATTTTAATTTTAATCGCCGCTTATTTCGGACTTTTATTTTTAGTTTCTTTCTTTTCAAGCAGAGCGGGTAGTAATGCTGAATTTTTCCGTGCAAACCGAGAATCACCGTGGTATATCGTGGCTTTTGGGATGATTGGTGCTTCGCTTAGCGGGGTTACTTTTATTTCTTTGCCGGGAACCGTGGCTACAGATAGTTTTAGTTATTTCCAGGTAGTTCTGGGTTATACCGTGGGTTATGCAGTGATTGGGCTTATTCTCCTCCCGCTTTATTATCGATTAAATCTTACTTCAATTTATTCTTACCTGGAATCACGCTTCGGAAAATATTCCTATAAAACCGGGGCTTCATTTTTCTTGCTTTCAAGGATAGTTGGGTCCAGTTTCAGGCTTTTTCTAGTAGCAAATGTGTTGCAGCTAATTCTTTTTGATGAATTAGGCGTTCCATATTACGCTACGGTTTCAGCAACCATTTTCTTAATTTGGTTATACACTTTTAGAAGCGGAATTAAAACCGTTGTATGGACAGATACCCTGCAAACATTTTTTATGCTGTTATCACTCGGCGTTACTCTTATCGTGGTTTCAGATGAATTAGGGATTACGGCCGGGAGAATGATCAATCATCTTTCAGAAAGCGGACTTACAAAAATCTTCTTTTTTGAAGACTGGAAAAGTAGCGATCATTTTATTAAGCAGTTTGTAAGTGGAGCTTTTATTGCGATAGTAATGACAGGACTTGATCAGGATATGATGCAGAAAAACCTAACCTGCCGAAACCTGAAAGATGCACAAAAAAATATGTTTTCGTTTACTATTGTACTTACCATTGTAAACATGATGTTCCTTATCCTGGGAGTTTTACTTACCCAATATGCCGATTTGAGCGGAATTGATGCGATTAAAGATGAACTTTTCCCTGCAATTGCAACCGGAGGTGAATTAGGAATTGGTGTAGCTATTCTTTTTATCCTGGGACTTATCGCCGCGGCTTATTCCAGTGCTGATGGCACTCTAACCGCGCTTACCACTTCTTTTAGTATTGATATTTTAAATATTGAAAAACGCTATGAAGAAGCCAAACAAATGAGAATTAGAAAGCAAATTCATATTGTAATCTCTATTTTATTCATAGCCGTAATGCTAATTTTTAAATATGCGATAGCCGATAAAAGTGTGATTAATAAACTTTTTGAATTTGCCGGATATACTTATGGTCCACTGTTGGGACTTTATACCCTTGGTTTATTTACCAATATTAAAGTAAAGGATAAGCTAGTGCCTATAGTTGCAATTCTCGCACCTGTTTTATCCTATATAATTAGTATAAACAGCCTGGTTTGGTTTGGGTTTGAATTTGGGTTTTTTATTTTAATTCTAAACGGATTCCTAACCCTGTTAGGATTAATATTGATTCGTACCAAGCATCACTAAAGTACAGGCAATTTCAACTTCAATATTATTTTTTCTCAGAATTTGGTAAAATTCAGGATTTTCTGTTCCGGGATTAAAAATTACTCGCGTAGGATTTAGAGAAACAATATAATCGTAATATTCCTCCTGTCTTGGCGGACCTAAATAAAGGGTAACAGTATCAATATCCTGAAAAGGAATTTTTTCGGTTTCTATTTTTACTCCTGCAACTTCGCCCTTCCTTAAACCAATAGCAACTGTAGGTAGATTATACCTTACCAAACGTTCTATCGCGATATTAGAATAACGGGAACGATTAAGAGATGCGCCGAGTACTAAAGTTTTTTTCTCCATATAACAAATCTAAGGTTTCAGGACAAGTGTAACAAAAATACTTCCCCATAGTCTTTAGGATAGCTTAGTTGCGGGAATATAGATGTGATGGTTAGTAAACCCGTAACTTTAGCGGCCCGTATTTCTAAAATACGGGCTTTTTTTAAAATTCTTTCTAAAAATCTGTAACAATTCATTTTTCTGCTCGTCTTTATAATAGAGGAAAGATCAAAATTTTTGAAAATGTACGTTTATCTATTATGCAATACATAGTATAAGGTATAACATTCAAGGGGTCATTCGCCAGTCAAAAACTGATAAGTTTTATTCATCAAAATTAAGAATTTGCCAAAAAAAATATTCTGGTATTATGTAATACAAGGATTTATTTTAAACATACTAATCATCAAAATCAATCACAAAATGAAACAGTTATTTTTAATTTTAGCATTATGCATCAGCAGTTTTACTGCAATGGCCAACGAACCCGTGGGAAAGATATCGGGTTCTGTAATAGATGGCGACCTGGAAGAACCAATCCCCTACGCTACCATTAGTATTACAGATATGGAAGGAAACCTGGTTTCGGGAAATACTTCTTCTGCCGATGGTACTTTCTATATTGAAAAGATCCCAAACGGAGCTTATATGTTTAAAGTTCAGTTTATGGGATATAAAACCTTTTCTAAACAAATAGAAATCACTAAAGACCAAAGCTCTCATAATTTTGGTACTATTAAATTAGAACCAGATGTTGCGATGCTGGACGGTGTTACGGTGGTGGCAGAGCGTACCACTATAAAACAGCGAATAGACAGGAAAGTAATTAATGTGGGGAAAGACCTTACCACTACCGGCGCCAGCGCTTCAGAAATTATGAATAACGTACCTTCTGTAAATGTAGACCAGGATGGAAATATTGCGCTTCGCGGAAACTCTAATGTGCGCATTCTTATTGACGGAAAACCTACAAATATGGATCCTGCGCAGTTGTTGAAACAAATTCCCTCAACTTCGATAAAAACCATTGAATTAATAACCAATCCTTCGGCAAAATATAACCCCGAAGGGATGAGCGGAATCATCAATATAGTATTGCATAAAAATGCCAACGATGGTTTCAACGGAAATTTAAATACCGGTGTTACTATTGGTGAGAACACCCGTTACAACGGTTCTCTTGATATGAATTACCGAAAAGGAAAATTCAACTTTTACGGAAATTTTGGCGCCCAGTTTGGTGATCGCTACAATCTTGGAAGAATTAATTTCACAGAAGATAATTACCGACAGGCTTTTGATATCACAAACAGAAGAGAATCTTATTTATATAAAGTTGGCGTAGATTTTTATCTTAACGACAAGAATACATTTTCATTTTACACCAACCAAAATCATTACGACGGTGGACCTTTAGGAGCTTTAAGAATTATTTATCCTAATAATTCAGAGCTTAATTTAGCGCAGAACCTTAATGCAAATTTCAATAATATTAACAGCACCTACAATTTCGCTTACGACAGGAAATTTGAAAAAGAAGGGCATAAAATTATATTCGAAGTAGATTATAACACGTTTGATGAAGAGGAAAATTCAATCTTTACTTTTGAAGGAGACACCGAAGGTTTCACAGATTACCGTGACCATGTGAATGGAAACCGGGAAAATATTATCGCGAACGTAGATTATGAAAATCCCCTTTCAGAAAATAGTAAACTTGAGGTTGGAGCTGAAGCCAGGCTTTCAGATACCGATAATGATTACAATACCACCAGTGACTTTTTAAACGATGCCACCTACCAGTATAAAAGAGATATTTATTCGTTTTATACCACTTACGGACAAAATTTTGAAAAGTGGTCTTATCAGGTTGGTGCAAGATTGGAAAATTTTAGTGTAGATGCCATCTATAATGGTGAAAATGTTTTTAACGACGATTACTTTAATATTTACCCTAGCGGATTCCTGAATTTTACTCCAAATGAAACAAATTCCTATCAATTAAGTTATAGCCGAAGAGTAGATCGTCCCGGTTTTGGCCAGGTGAGTCCTATTCGCGAGATAAGCACACCCAGGTTAACCGTTTCCGGAAATCCAGAATTAGATCCGCAATTCACCAATTCCCTGGAATTTAATTATACCCGGAAGTTTACTAAAAAAGGAAGTTTAACTGCAGGTGTTTTCTTTAGAAATATTAATGATGAAATCAGCCAGGTTTTTATAGAAGATCCTAATGAAGAAGGTTCGCTTTTACTGCAATTTGACAATTTTGAAGATAATAATGCTTATGGGCTGGAACTGGGAACCAATTATAAATTTACAGATTGGTGGAGCACAAATACCAATTTTGAATTATACAGCCAGCGATTAAAAGGAGTAGTTGGCACCGAGTATTTAGAAACCGATAACACCGCCTGGACTTTTAGAACCAATCATAGTTTTAAAGCAACTGATAAATTAACCTTCCAGTTATTCGGATTTTACCGAAGTAAAGCTAAAAACCTTCAAATGGATATGGACCCGATGTATTTTATGAACCTTGGCGGGCGCTACACCTTTCTTGATGATAAAGCCACGCTTAGCTTAAACTTTAACGATGTTTTTGATACGCAGGAATTCAGCTTTACCAATGGCCGTCCCCTACCGCAA
Source organism: uncultured Salegentibacter sp. (assembly GCF_963972535.1). Classification (NCBI taxonomy): domain Bacteria; kingdom Pseudomonadati; phylum Bacteroidota; class Flavobacteriia; order Flavobacteriales; family Flavobacteriaceae; genus Salegentibacter; species uncultured Salegentibacter sp. Next base: position 2,775 of record NZ_CAXAVR010000047.1, on the reverse strand, counting down.
ACCGGAAGATTTAAAGGTGAAACCCAAAATGTATATATAGGTTTCTCCTATAGATTTGGCGGTGGCAAAAACAGGGCATTAAAAAGAAAACAAAGAGACGACAACGAAGCCGAAGGCGGTGGAATGTTTTAGAAATAATAGTTTGTAGTTTAGTTTAATTAGCCAAAAAACCCGGTAGATGATACCGGGTTTTTTATTTTAACATTAATTCATCTCGAATGTGATTCAAGTCACATTCTAATACCTATAATTACATTTATCTTTGCATTTAAATGGAAAAAAGAAGCACATTTATCATTTTGCTATTCACGGTAGTTATGCTGTTTAACAGCATAAAGAGTGGTTTTATGATAAGCTTCTACCTGGTAGATAATTCAAGTTTTACTGAATTATTTTGCGTTAATAAGGACAAACCAGAAATGGAATGTAATGGAAAGTGTGAAATCTCCAAGTTAAGTAAGGACTCCACCACCAAGGAAAAACCAACACATCTTGATTTTCTACAGCGGCAAGTAGTTCTCTTTTTTAACCCAATGCAACAACTGGAAGTTTTCCAGTTCTCAGAAGAAGAAAATACTCTAATAACTTATTTAAATAATTACACCTACCAATACTTACCAAAGTCTTTCCATCCACCTTCTCTTAAAGCTTAATTTTTTCAGATTTATCATAAAAATCCATCGGTAAAAACCGGCGGATACAATCTACTTATATCAATTTTTAAATAGAATTAAATGAGAATTTTAAGCATATTATTATTCCTATCCTCTACCCTATTGCTACAAGCGCAGTCTAAAATAAGTCTTGTAGACGAATTTAGTATGGAACCTATAAAAGATGCAACTATACAGGTTAAAGGCAGCAGTAGAGCAGCCGTGAGCAACAAAAATGGAGATGTTTTTATAAATTTTTCTGAAGAAGATACCCTTCAGATAAGTCATTTAAAATACCGAAAACAAAATCTTACGAACATCAAACCGGGTGAGGTGATCTACCTGGAAAGATTCTCATTCAGAATAAGTGAAATCCTTCTCCTGGGAAATCCACAAATAGATCCAGCACAGAGCCTGGTAAAAACTAATTTTAGAGAAAAGGTGGTGCAACCCAAAAATGCCGGAGAGCTTTTTAGCGATATCAACGGGTTTCACTTATTAAGCGAGGTAATTACGCTATGGATCCAAGTATGCGTGCCAGCCAGTATGAACAATTAAACATTCAGTTTGACGGGGGCACTAAAGCGATGCACGCCTGCCCTAGCCGAATGGATCCCATTACCACCCTGGTAAATCCCGAAGAAATTAGTAGAATTGAGATCATTAAAGGTCCTTTTAGCGTTAGATACGGAAATACTTCGGGTGGAATTATTAATATGGTAACCGATAATGTAGTAGAAACCACTGATACATTTTCCGGCAGCGTTTCTTCAGGCTACGAAAGTAACGGGAATTCTATGGTAAATATGGTTCAACTGGAAGGCCACCTAAATAAATGGGATCTATCCGGAAATTTTAGCCAAAGAGATTATGGCGATTATGAAGATGGAGATGGGAGAAGCATTCCTTCCTCCTTCCGCAGCCTGGGTTTTAATTTGGAAGCAGGCTATTCTTTTAACGGAAGTAACAGGTTAAAAGCAGGTTTTAGGCAATCTTTTGGACGCGATGTAAAACACGCAGGATTAATGATGGATACCGATGAAGATAATAGCAGTATTTTTAGCCTGGACTACAACTACAAGGCTAAAGAGGGAAAATTTAAAGGTTTAACTGCAAAAGTCTACTACTCTTTTGTAGACCATATTATGGACAATTACAAGCGCCCTTCTTTTAACCGAATTGAAGCAATTTCTATGGTAGAGGCAACCACTTATGGTGGAAAGCTGGAAGCCGAATGGAAGCTAAATAACAAATGGCGGCTATTTTCTGGAATAGATGTCATAAATCTCTACCGTGATGGGCAAAGAGAACGCCTTGTTAAAATTAATATGGCCGGCGAACCTTTAGCAATACCTATGGAATTCCAGGATAAGGTTTGGCAGGATAGCTATTTAAATGATTATGGCGTTTTTACCGAAGCCAGGTTTATACTCAACAAGAAAAACATTTTCAATTTTGGAGCTCGTATAGATCATATTGTTTCAGAAAGCCGTGACCCAGACGAAAGTTTTGCTGAATTATACCCGGAAAATGGAAAGCGCAACGAACAACTTTTTAGTGGAACTGTAGCTTATAAACACCTATTAAAAGAGAATTATTCCCTGGAACTTTCCTACGGAAGAGGTGCCCGGCCGGCAAATATGGAAGAACGCTATATTGCTTTTTTCAATATTGGAAGAGATCCTTATGAATACGTTGGAAATCCTAATTTAAAAGCGGAAGTAAATAATCAATTCGAACTCGGCCTTCATGGCAAAGAGCTTTATACCGGAACCCTGAGAAATTTCAACTTCTCAGTAAGTGCATTTTATTCAATTTATGAGAACTATATCGTTGGTTTAGTAGATGAAAGCTTAACCCGAAAGAATATGCCAACTCAACCGCCGGTGCATCCAAAAGTGTTTAGAAACCTCGATGAAGCCTACAAGACAGGTTTTGAACTATCGGGAGAATTGGTGTTTAAATCTGGTATTAAATTGGGCACAGACCTGGCTTACACCTACACCCAAAACGAAGATCTTGGAGAGTCGCTACCACTATCTCCGCCATTGGTGAGTAGATCACGAATAGAATATGAAAATTCTAAGTTCTGGACCGGGATTTATTACAACATCACCGCAGA
>NZ_CAXAVR010000046.1:0-19601 GCF_963972535.1 uncultured Salegentibacter sp. | reverse complement strand
TGGCTGAATTACTTTCTAATCTAAAATAAGCGCATTTTCTACCTGGAATTTTTCTCCGGAAAGATCAATCAGAAATCCGTTAATAACCGCGTATTCTAATTTCCCATCTTTTTCGAGAAAGAAATGAGGCTGAAGACTTTCTGAAATTTTAAACTCTTTAGAAACAATATTAATCGGAATTTCTGTAAAATCTTCTTCTGGAAGTTCATTTAAAGCGACATAAGCATACCCTTCTCGAAGTATTTCTGAAATATTTTTCTGCTGAAGCTCAGCTAAATCTTCAAAACTTTTAGGATAAATTTTTCCTTCTACTAATTTAAAACCCGAAGCATCCAGGTCTTCATAACCGTAGAACGTAGAAAGATCGCCGCGGTCTGCTATATAGCCATCGTAAAAATAATTCAGGTTTTCGTCCTGAACTTCTCGCTGATTAATTCCCAAATCTAATATATATTCGTCTCCCAATAGCTTATAGGTAAGTCCGGTGAGCTTAAGGTCAAAAAGTTTACGGTCATTATTGGGTATTTTCTCGTATTCAGATATCTCAACATTTTTATAATCTTCTTCAGCAATAGAAAAGACTGCGGCAAGAATTGAAACGAAATTTAACTTTCTAATCTCCTGCTTTTCAGGATCATTTGGGTAGCCACCAGATTCAATTAAAATAGTGCTGGTTCCCCATTTTTGAATATTATCGCCAAAAGCTCGCGGCTCGAAATCGTCGTTATATCGGCCTACCTGGCCCGGGGCGTATTCCTGAAAAATATTATTCATTTGAACAATTACCTGCATTGCCGCGGCCCGAACATCATTTATAGATTTTTCATAATTATAAGCGGGAGCCAGGTATGATATAGTTGCTGGTTTGGGGGTTCTTTCGGCATTATAATAAGTGCTTTGATCGTGAAGGTTAAAACCAAAATCGGCATCCAGACTATCCCGCACTCTTTTTAAAGTTTTACTTTCTGGCGATTGTAAACGTAGAGCATCACGGTTAATGTCTACTCCCAATAAATTTCTACGTTGAAAACGCTGAGCGCCATCAGGATTGAGCATTGGTAAAAAATGAAGTTTCACCTTTTTCAACATTTCCTCTTTTTCTTCTGAAAATGCTTCGGAATCCAGGAAATTAAGAATATCAAAAATAGCCATCGTAGCTGTAGATTCATCGCCGTGCATTTGCGACCAGAGAAAAACGTCTACCTCACCTTCACCAGTTGAAATTAACTGAAGTGGCCTGCCCTCAATAGATTCTCCAACTTTTGCCACTTCAAAATTCTCTTTTTCCTTAAACTTCTCAATTAAAGGTTGAATTTCAACCTGCGTGAACCGGCGCTTTTCAATAGATTCTTCGTTGAAATCTTCATAGGAATTATACAATTCTTTATAAAGTTCCTTTTCCTGTGCAGAGCTGACTGAAACATTAAAAAAACCGCACAAAAACAACAGCAAGCTTATATTTTTAAAATTCATTTTAAGGATTTTTGGGTACCGGTTTAAAATTAAGGTTTTTAGTTTTTTCACGTACTTTTTGCATAAAATCTTTTCCAGGATCGGTCTTTTGGGTTCGGTAGCCCTCGTCTTTTTCCAGCCATAACTCATGGCCTTCAAACTGCGGATATTCGTAATGCCCCAGCAAATATTCTATATCATATTTTTCATTTAAATATTTCACTAAATCAATATTAGCTTTAAGTTGAGCTTTGGTAAGCGGAGTTTCTCTTGTGCCGCCAACATTTTCTACCCCAATCGCGACATGGTTTAATCCAATTACGTGCCTGGCCATAGTAGTTTCCGGCATTAACCGGTAAATTGTTCCATCACGGTCTACCAGAAAATGGGCGGAAACATTTAAAGCACCGGCTTGCTGAATATCTTCTCTAGCACCCGGTAATTTAACAGGATTAAATGCTCTAAAAGAACTTTCTAAATCTGGAATAGCGGTCCAGTGTAAGACAATCATTTTTGGAGTAATTTCTGGAGAAGATTGTTCTAAATTGTAGCGTTCCTTTAGATATTCTAAGCTAAGTTCTTTTCGTTCTTCATTAAAAATGATTGGACGATCAATAATCCTTTCTGAAACATCTGCACTTTTACAACTAAACAGGAAAAGGGTGAAGATTATAATTATATACCTCATTTTATAAGTATTTAAAACCAAAATCTCCCGGGCAAGCCGGGAGATTTGAAATTATTGTTTTAATTAGGGATTATTCGTCCCAAAAAATTCTGTCTAATAAAGTTACATCTGGAACATTGCTACCGTTTCTTCCAATTTCAGAATCGGGATAACGCAATCTTCTAATAAACTGCCCATTAAGATCTGGGTTTAAGTTGGCCGGAAGATCAAAATTCTCATAATCATAATCATGTCTTCTGGCATCTACCCAGGCTTCTGGATGTAAGAACATAGCCACCCATTTTTCTTTAAAAATATGATCTATGGTGAAATTATCTTCCCCTACACTTACTGCCGAGCTATTTACATAGGCATCTATCTCTGATTGTTCTACACCCAACATTCTCATATGCGCTCTTATTCCTTCAAGATAGGCATTATAAGAACGTGTTTTATCTATTTCAAAAGCTGCTTCGGCTTCAATAAATTTTTGTTCTGCGTAGGTAGCAATTAATACAGGAGACTGTTCTGAAGTATAAAAGTCTCCCGGAACCAGCGTAGAACGCTCACCAGATTCGGCTGCACTACCGCGGCCTTCTCCATTTGGAACTCCAATATACTCTCCATCGTCAGTAGTTCCGATCATATACGGCAAACGGGGATCTTCTACACCAAAGGTGGTACCATCGGTAGCTTCTACAAATTGTTCAGAAATCCAGCCGCCCAGGATTAGGTTTTCGTTATTAATAGCCACATTCGCCCAGGGATTGAATTCTTCTTCAAAATATTCTACCTCGGCATTATCTTCATTACTTTCAAAACCTGCATCAATCGCTGCCAAAATTTCGGTAGGATTATATTGATCGGTTTTACTTAAGTGATTAGCATAACGCGCCTTTAGCATATTTCCAAACTTAATCCATTGATCTGCATCTCCATTATAGATATAATCATCTGAGCCTATGGGTAAATCTGTTTCTTGCGATAGGTTTGCTATTCCATTATCAAGTAATTCAAAAACCCTATTATACAAAGCTGCATCATCATCGTAAGCCGGAGTGATGGTTTCAAAATTGAAACTTTCGCTAAACGGAGCATCTCCAAAAGCATCCACGGTCATGGCTAAATTCAATGCCATTAGAATCTGGCCAGCACCTTCGTAATGGGAAGCGCCTGTTTCGTTAGCTTCCAGAATCATATCATTAAGATCGGTCATTACATTATACAAAGAAGACCAGGTGGTATTAAAACTAAGTTCATCCATAACATCAGAGGCACTTCCCTGGTTGGGGGACGCCAAATACTGTACATAGTTGGAAGTTGTATTTCCAATTCTAAATGTATTTTGAGCAGTTTCAAATGTAGAATTCACCATCAATCCGCTCAAAGGAGCAGTAGTAGGGTTATTTGGATTCTCATTTATATCCAGGTAATCCTCACAGGCTGTAAATGTGAGAAACAGCCCGGCGATTGCTATAAAACTATATGTTTTTCTTAAAATTTTCATATTCAATATTTTTTATAAACCTAAGTTAAGTGTAAAAAACAAGCTTTGCACGCCCGGATATCCAAGTCCTGTAAAGCCTGTAGCATTCCCACCGGCACCGGCACTAAAAGATTCGGGATCAAAACCATCCCAGGGTGTGTAAAGGATGATATTATTAGCAGCTACCGATACTCTCGCGGTTTCAAGGAAAGAAATAGCATCTAACACGTTATCTCCAAAATTATACCCAAGGGAAATGTTACGTAGTTTAATAAAAGAAGCATCGTGCACAAAGTTTTCACTAACCGTACGATAATTATTTCTATAGTAACCTGCGCCATAATCCCTACCATCAGGACCTTCACCCTGGCCTAACCAAACTTCTTGAGTATTGGGCGTTCCATCGGCAAGTACGCCTTCAAAAACCCGGGTTTCGTTTCTATCTAAAGTATATTCAGCTATACCAAAAGCAGAGAAAAAGTTATCGTATTGGCTATATTGTTCTAAACCGGTTCTAAAATCAATAAGGAAAGAAAGGTCAAAATTCTTATAGGTGAAATCATTTTTTAAACCACCAATCCATTTTGGGGTGGTATTTCCTAAGATTAACTGATTACCATTTCTAACCGGAAAACCATTTTCCCCAATTACCTTAGGTAAATCTTCATTTAAGAAAAGGTTATTTGCATCGGCTCCATATCTTTCATAACTACTTCCAAATATATTACCATACGCCTCTCCTTCTATAAGTTGCATAGTTACGGTACTACCAGCGTAGCCATATTGGCTTCCCACCTGAATTTGCTCAATACCTTCTCTAATGCTTACAACTTCGTTTTGGTTATATGCAGCGTTCAAAGTAACATTCCAGGTAAAATCTTCGGTTCTAATAGGATTCCCGGTAATTATGAATTCAACACCCTGGTTTTCTATTTCCCCGGCGTTGGTTATGAAAGTAGAAAATCCTGATGATTCAGAAACAGGAACAGGAATAATTTGATCTTTACTATTAGACTTATACCAGGTAAAATCAATTCCCAAACGGTTTCCGAAGAATCTAAGATCTGTACCTAATTCTATAGAAGTAGTTCTTTCAGGTTTTAGGCCAAGATCACCAAATTGGCTAAATCTAGTAAAACCAACTTCCCCTCCTAAAGGGAAAATACCCGGTGAAGTATAGGTTTGACCTATTCTATAAGGATCGGTGTCTTTACCAACTTCAGCATAAGAAGCTCTAAGTTTACCATAAGAAAGTACTTCTGGCATTTCAAAAGCTTCAGTAAATGCAAAACCTAAGTTTACAGATGGATAAAAGAATGAATTATTCCCTTGTGGTAAAGTTGATGTCCAGTCGTTTCTCGCAGTAATATTTAAGAATAACATATCATCATAATCTACCATAAGGTCTCCATATAACCCCACCAGCCTTTTCTTACGCTTATCTTGTGAGTTTGAAATCTGGCTTGCGTAACTAAGGTCATAAAATTGAGGAATTACAAAATTCTCCCCGGTAGCATCTACTCTTTCATAATCACGTTCAAAAACATCGTTACCAACACGTAAAGTAGTGTTCCATTTATCGTCCCATTGTTTTTTTAGCGTAATAAAAAGGTTAGAGTTTATATCTCTACTATCTATCCTGGTTTCAGTTATAAACCCTTGCGAACTTAAAGGAACTTCACCTTCAATTCCTAATGGCCCCGGCGTAATTTCTGTTCGGGAATCTGTATAGAAATCGGTACCAATTAGGTAGTTAACATCCATCCATTCAAACGGACTGTAAGTAAAATTAAGGTTACCAATTATACGGTTTACTTCGTCTTCAAAAGTACTAAAACGTGCATCGTAAATAGGATTGGTATTGGTTCCTATACTTTTCATAGTACCATCTTCATTTATATAATCATTTATATCCTGCATAGGAGTATTATAAACCATACGTTCCATAAATCTATCGTGTGGCACCCGGTTACCACCGGAAATTGTATAACTCATATTACCGGCAACCTTAAACTGGTCACTAAATTTCAACTCTCCATTTAATCTTGCAGAAGTTCTTCCCCAGTCACTAAAAGGAATAATCCCTTCCTGATCTAAATTATTAAGTGAAGCGTAAAAATTAGCTTTTTCATTACCGCCTGAAATATTAAAAGAATTATCTATTTGAACTCCAGTTCTCATGGCATCTCTCCAAATATCATTTATTTGAGCATCAGGATCTATTTCTCTAATTTCATCTATGGAAGGACCCCAGTTTGGCCAAAAAGAATTAGGATCGTAAACGCCACCAAATCCCTGGCCATACACATCCTGAATTTCTGGATATTGATTTACTTCTTCAAAACCAATAGAGCTGTTTACATTTATTCTTACATCTCCTGCTTTACCTTTTTTAGTGGTAATAATTACGGCTCCATTTGCAGCCCTAACCCCATAAAGTGCTGTAGCGGCAGCACCTTTTAGTACGTTCATAGATTCTATATCGTTCGGGTTAATATCTGCAGCACGGTTAGATAAACCACGAGGTGTACTACCGCTTTCGGTAGTAGAGTTATCTACCGGAACCCCATCAATTACAAATAACGGCTGGTTATCGGCATTTGGATCTAAAGAGTTTACACCCCGAATAATTATTCTTGCACTCTGCCCTGGAGCACCACCTGAATTAGTAATTTGCACCCCTGCAGTTTGTCCTTGCAGTGCGCTTACAATATTAGGCTGATTAGTTTTCGTAATATCTTCACCCTGTATTTCCTGTACAGCATAACCCAGTGCTTTCTTCTCTCTTTCTATTCCCAGGGAAGTTACTACTACTTCATCAAGACCCTCCATGTCTTCGATCATAGCAACATTAATTACACTACGGCCTTCTATGGCTTGTTCCTGGTTTTCAAAACCTAGGGAAGAAAATACCAGCACTGCATCTGCAGCAACTTCAATAGCATAATTCCCATCCATATCAGTTACCGTTCCGTCATTAGTTCCCTTTACCAAAACGTTTACCCCTGGCAAAGGCATTCCGTCACTGGCCACAGTAACCGTACCGGTCACTTCAGTTTGTTGGGCCAGCACTCCAGTAATCTGGAAAAATGCCAGCAAGGCCATAATTGTTAGTTTGTTTCTCATTCCTTTTGTGTTAAAGTTTTCTGAATTATAAATTAAATATACCGAAAAGCGCCAAAACTGGGCAAATTTGTTGACTTAAAAATTAAACTTTTATTAACTTCTTGGTAATTAAATTAACTTTGTGCTAATTTTTTAAAAATATGTAAACCTGTTTAAAATTTTATAATTGTGAAAATCTACCCCTCTTTAAAATTATCCTTAAAAATTGTAATTTTCCTCCTAATTACTATCTCGATTTCCTCATGTTCCACCACACGCAAAATAAGCAAGCCTTTAGATAAGATTTTTACCGAATCTCCGGTTTTTGAACAGGGATTTGTAGGATTTATGCTCGTAGATCCAGAAGAAAATAAAACTATTTATAGCCATAATGCCGGTAAATATTTCACCCCGGCCTCCAACACCAAATTATTTACATTTTATGCAGGTCTAAAAATTCTGGGAGATTCTATTCCTGCACTTAAATATTCTATTGAAAACGACACGCTTTATTTTAAAGCTACAGGAGACCCATCATTTTTAAATGAAAATTTACCAAATTCCTCAGTTTTTCAATTTTTGAAGAAAAACGAAAATCATTTGGCCTATGTGGCACCAACATATACCGAAAAGCACCAGGGACCTGGCTGGGCCTGGGACGATTATAACGCCTACTATTCGGCAGAGCGTACTGCTTTTCCCATTTATGGCAATATGGTAGGATTCAAGTTTAAAAAAAATAAGGAGTTCCCCCTGGTTTCCCCTACAATTTTTAAAGATTCACTGGTTAGTTCTAAAGACAGCCTGGTTTCAGCCCGGCTTAGACGTGATATTGTTAAGAATAGTTTCCAGTTCAATAATCAGGAAAAGGAATCAGATTTTTCTCAATCTGTACCCTTTAAATATTCTTCAGAAATTCTCCTGAAACTTCTAAGTGATACGCTACAAAAACCGGTTAGCCTGGTTCAGAATTCAGAAATAAATCAAAAACTTCAAAAAACACGCTACAGTATTCCCAGCGATAGTGTGTATAAAGAAATGCTGAAAGTAAGTGATAATTTTATTGCAGAACAGATTTTAATAATGGCGGCAGGAAAATTATCTGATACTCTTAAATCTGATATCGCTATAAAATATATGAAAGAAAATCATTTAAAAGATCTTCCCGATGAACCTATGTGGTACGATGGCTCCGGGCTTTCACGCTATAACCTTTTTACTCCCCGAAGCATTGTGAAATTACTAACGAAAATTAAAGCCGAAGTACCCGAAGAAGAATTATTAGATATGCTACCCACCGGCGGACATTCGGGAACTATCAAAAATTATTACAAAGCCGATGAGCCTTATGTTTTTGCGAAAACCGGAACTTTAAAAAATAATCACAGCCTTAGCGGATACCTAAAAACCAAAAGCGGAAAACTACTAATTTTTAGCTTTATGAATAGCAACTACACGGTTCCCACTTCAGTTTTAAAGGCTGAAATGGAAAAGGTACTGCTGCAGATTCGGGATAATTACTAACTTTAATTCTTCAAAATCTTCATAAATGCAACGTAGAAAATTCATTCAAAATATTGGAATTGGGAGCTTAGCTTTTCCGCTGGCTAATTTTACTGAAATTGATAAAATTAAGCTTTCAAATAATTCGGTGATAATTCCGCAGGGATTAAAAGAAGGCGATACGGTTGGCGTTGTAAGTCCATCTAGCGCTATTTTTGAAACCGAACCATACGAAATTGCTAAAGAAAGTCTGGAAGCTATGGGCTTAAAAGTAAAATTTGGCAAATTCGTAAAAAGCAGCTATGGTCACCTTGCAGGAACCGATGAAGAACGGGCCGAAGAACTCAATAATATGTTTCGCGACGAAGATATTCAGGCCGTAATGGCGCTTCGTGGAGGATCTGGCGCGGCGAGAATACTGGATAAATTAGATTATAAATTGATAAAAAACAATCCAAAAATCTTTATCGGCTATAGCGATATTACGGCATTACACCTGGCCATTTTCGAAAAAACCGGACTCGTTACTTATCATGGACCATTGGCTGTTTCTACCTGGAATTCTTTCAGTTTTGATCATTTTAAACGTTTGTTATTCGATAAGGAAAAAATCACTTTTACAAATCCTAAGGATAAAGGTGATAACCTGGCCCAAACTAAAAACCGTATTAGAACTATTCAACCCGGCGAAGCCACCGGCCGACTTATAGGCGGAAATCTTTCGGTTCTTACGGGAATTATGGGATCGGAATATTTTCCTACAAACTGGGAAAATAATATCCTGTATTTAGAAGATGTAGGCGAACAAATTTATGCTGTAGACAGGATGATGAGCCAGTTACAATTGGGCGGAGTTCTGGATAAAATAAGCGGATTTGTCTTTGGGAAATGCACCAGCTGCAATCCCGGCGGCTCAGGTTATGGTTCTCTAACGATGGAAGAAGTTATGGATCATTACATAAAACCTTTACATATTCCTGCTTTTTCTGGAGCGATGTTTGGCCATATTGACGATAACATTACCGTTCCTAATGGATTGAAAGCGAAGATAAACGCTACAAACGGAAGTATAGAACTTTTAGAAAATCCCGTAAAATAACCTGAGATTTAAAAGTAAATTGACTGAAAACCGGCAATTATTCGCAACAATTCTTATTTTTAAGGAAATTTGAAACGTGGATAAAAAACAAGAATTTGTAGATCATATTCGCAATGCCTACCAACCAAAAGGAGATTTTATTCATTTAGGTGCGGCAATGCTAGACGGTGAAACTTTTGCCGATGCGGCGGTTAAAATCCCGCTAAAAACCATGAACCGCCACGGATTAATCGCCGGAGCAACAGGAACAGGAAAATCTAAAACATTGCAAATTCTTGCTGAAAACCTTTCGCAAAAGGGTGTCCCGGTTTTATTGATGGATGTAAAAGGAGACCTTAGTGGGATCGCAAAACCATCGGCCGGAGAAGAATTTCTACACGAAAGACATCAAAAAATAGGTTTTCCGTTTGAAGCTTCAAAATCACCCGTTGAATTTCTTACAATTTCAGAACAGGATGGTGTTCGCTTAAGAGCAACGGTTAGTGAATTTGGTCCTATCCTTTTATCACGAATTTTAGATGTTACCCCAACTCAGGAAGGCATCTTAGCCATAATTTTTAAATATTGCGACGATCATCATTTACCTTTATTAGATCTCAAGGATTTAAAAAAAATGCTACAGTATGTTACCAATGAAGGTCGCGAAAATATAGAAAACGAATACGGAAGAATCTCCAGCGCATCCACCGGTGCTATTCTTAGAAAAATTGTAGCACTGGAACAGCAGGGAGCCGAACGCTTTTTTGGGGAACGTTCTTTTGACGTAACCGATCTCACCAGGAAAGACGAAAATGGCCACGGTTATGTAAATATCATGAGGCTTACCGATATTCAGGATAGGCCGAAGTTATTTTCAACATTTATGTTGAGTTTACTCGCAGAGATCTACACCACTTTCCCCGAAGAAGGCGACAGCGACAAGCCAAAACTGGTTTTATTTATTGATGAAGCCCATCTTATTTTTAAAGAAGCTTCAGGCGCGTTGCTGGATCAAATTGAAAGTATTGTAAAGTTAATTAGGTCTAAAGGCGTAGGGCTTTACTTTGTCACTCAAAACCCCACCGATGTACCTTCCCAAGTATTGGGCCAACTGGGTTTAAAAATTCAGCATGCATTAAGAGCATTTACCGCCAAAGACCGAAAAGCGATAAAATTATCGGCTGAAAATTATCCAATTTCTGAATATTACGATACCAAAAACCAGCTTACCTCGTTAGGTATTGGTGAGGCGCTGGTTTCGGCATTAGACGAGAAAGGAAGACCTTCTGCCCTTGCTGCCACCATGTTAAGAGCACCAATGAGCAGGATGGATATTTTAACTGATACTGAACTGGAAGAACTTATTTTTCAATCTAAATTACGTCCAAAATATAACGAGGAAATAGATCGTGAGAGTGCATACGAACTTCTAAATAAAAAAATAGAAGAAGCTGAAGCTAAAGAAGCCAAAGAAAAGGCTGAAGCTGAAGCTTTAGAACGGGAAAAAGCCAGTAGTAAAACTTCCCGTAAAACCTCTGGCAAAACCCAGGGAGCAGTAATTAAAGTGCTTACCAGCGCAACATTTATTAGAGGCGTTATGGGCGTACTCAACAAATTATTAAAATAAATATCATCAATATTCAATCTAAAAAATGAAAAAATCTTTGCTACTTATTCTTGGTTTAACTTTAGGTTTAACCTCCTGCCAAAAAGATGAAGACAATCCTTTTTTAATTACCGCTAACCAGGTGGGGCCAGTAAACCGGGATATTAAAATTAATCAGTTAGATTCCCTGTTTTCTGAAGATTCTCTTGTTAAACAAAAAAGTGGCGCCGAAGAATTTCGGGCTACCAGTGAGATTAAAGTTTTTGAAAAAGGAGGCAAACCCTTAATGATCTTAGAACCACTGCAGGAATTTGATTCTACCAGCACTATTGGCTACATAAGAGTTCTTGACCCAAGGTATGAAACCAAAAGCGGCTTAAGTACGGCGAGTACATTTAAAGATATTATGAAAGATTATAATATTTCCAGAATTGAAAATACCCTTAACGCGGCAGTGGTTTTTTTAGATGAGATAAACGCTTATATCACTATAGACAAAAAGGAACTACCTTCAGATTTAAGGTATGATACCGATTCCAAAATTAGGGCGTCACAAATTCCAGACGAGGCCAGGATCAAGTATTTTATGATTTACTGGGACTAAAATTTAGAAAATGAAAATTCTTCCCTTCGGTATTTATTTAGGATTATTTCTAATTTTTTCAGCCTGTAAAACCTCAAAAGATTTGGGGAAATTACCAACCAAAGCCAGTAACGGAAATTACCAGGCAGTAATTGAAATCCCGGCGGGAACCAATAAAAAGATTGAATACCATAAAACCAAAAAGAAATTTTTGGTAGACCAAAGAGATGGTAAAGATCGTATTATAAACTTTCTGCCTTACCCCGGGAACTACGGGTTTATTCCTTCAACATTTTCCGATCCCAGGAAAGGAGGTGATGGTGATGCGGTAGACGTGTTGGTACTTGGCGAAAGTCAAAAAACGGGTAGTATTATAGAAATTATTCCTATTGCGGTGCTTAAGCTAATAGACGAAAATGAACTTGATTATAAAGTTATTGCTATTCCGGCCCAAATAAAAGATCAAATTATTAATGTTGAAGATTATAAAACCTTCAGTTCAAATTACCCTGAAGCAATTAAGATCCTGGAAAGCTGGTTTACTTATTACGATAAATCCCAGGTTTTAGAAATTAAAGGCTGGGGCGATGAAGCCGATGCAATTTTAGAAATAGAAAAGTGGATTTCTAAACCTTAAACATTCAGCTCGTTTCTTTAAGAAATGTTAATCGCGCTTTGATTTTCAAACATTTGGTTACCTTTAATCTCCTAACCAAAACATTTTAGTTATGATTAAAGTCTTAGGAATTATCTTAACTGTTGGCGGTGCTTTTGCACTGGTAATGGGAATTCTGGGAATTTTTGGAAGTATTGCCCTTATGTTAAGTCCCTGGGCGCTGGCCATTATTGGCTTTATTTTCTTTATTTCAGGAATTTCTCTCATTAAAAGAAGAAAGGATACCGAAGATATTAAAGCCGAGAAGAAAACTTAAATAAGAGGTTTTTATAAATCAAAAAAGGTGCCCATTGCGAGGCACCTTTTTTTATGAACAGTAATATAAAAAAGATTGGTGTTAGTCTACATTATCGTGTAAGAAAGAATTATTTCTTCTAAAATGAAGATCATCATTATCGTCTTTCCCTAAGGTAGTGCGCGATAATTTTCCCTCTCCCGGTTGATTTTTATCCAGGTCTACACCCTGTCTTTTGTAAGCAGGTTGTTTTTCAATTTCATCAATTTGGGCGGCATTACTTCTAAACTTATAATTAAATTCTTTCATTTTCGCCCTACGCTCGGCAGCACGCTCAATTAAAACTTCAGAAATAGGATTATTAAACGGGTCTTCTTCGCCTTCATTTTCTTCCTGCTTCTTTTCAGGAGTTTGAGGTTCGGGTTTTACCGTTTTCTTTTCAAAAGCAATGGTTTCATCCTTTGGCTCCTCTTTCTTCTTAGTTTGCGGTTTAGACCTGTCTAAAGATTGCTCAAATTCCATATAATCGTCCAGGCTGTAACGTTTCACTCCACGAGTAGAACTCTCGGTTACCGGTACGATCTCTACCGGTTCGTTCACTTCAATATTCTTAGACTCATCTTCTTCAAGCTGATGTCTAATTTCCTTTTGCTCTGGTTTTGGCTGTTGAGTTTGAGCTTTAGGCTCTTCCCGTTTTGGCTGTTCCTTTTTGGGCTCCTCTTTTTTCTCCTGATTTATAGGAAAATCAAAAGTGAACATTATTTGCTCTTCATTTTCATTCTGAACCTCTTCAGGCTCATTCACTTCCATAGATTTTATTTCTTCTGAAGTATCATTAATGATAAAATCATCAGGATTTATTTCTTCATAAGAAACTTCCATATCCCGCGCTGATTTTGGCGTTTTGTAAAGCTCGTCTTCCTTTACCTGAATATTCCCGACCTCGTCTACTTCTTCTACACTATCGTCTAAAGTGTGTACAATGGTATTATCAGGCTCCGGTGTATTTGATTCTTCTTCCTGTTTTGGTTCTTCAACCTGTTGATTGTGTTTTGGATAAAAACCTCTTTTCTTAGGATCTAATTTTTGTTCAGCTTTTTGATCATCCTCCAGCGTGTGGATAATCTTTTTGGTTTCGGTATTTACAATTTCGTTTTGTTGCTCTACGTTAAACCCCGTAGCGATAATTGTTACTGAAATTGCATCATCTAAAGCTTCATCTTCACCAACACCCATAATAATATTGGCGCTGTGCCCGGCTTCTGCCTGGATATGGTCGTTGATTTCTCCAATCTCATCAATAGTAATTTCCTCGCCACCCGAAACAATTAGCAGTAATACGTTTTGGGCACCGGTAATCTTATTATCGTTTAATAAAGGAGAATCCAATGCTTTACTTATAGCATCCTGAGCCCTGGTTGCACCAGTGGCCTGGGCCGATCCCATAATTGCTGTTCCACTGTTACTTAATACCGTCTTAGCATCCCTAAGGTCAATATTTTGCGTGTAGTGATGGGTAATTACTTCAGCAATACCCCTTGAAGCGGTAGCTAAAACCTCATCGGCTTTAGAGAAACCGGCTTTAAAACCAAGGTTCCCATAAACTTCCCGAAGTTTATTATTATTGATCACGATTAAGGAATCTACGTGACTTCTAAGTTTTTCTACCCCAAGTTGGGCTTGCTCGTTCCTCATTTTCCCTTCAAACTGAAAAGGAATGGTCACGATCCCAACGGTAAGGATATCCATATCTTTTGCCTGTTTCGCAATAACAGGGGCTGCCCCTGTACCGGTACCACCTCCCATACCTGCGGTGATAAATACCATCTTGGTATTTACATCAAGCATTTGTTTAATTTCATCAAAACTTTCTACGGCTGCCTGCTCCCCAATTAACGGGTTAGCACCCGCTCCTAATCCTTCGGTTAGGCTTACACCTAATTGTATTTTGTTAGGAACGGGACTATTATCAAGGGCTTGTGCATCGGTATTGCAAACCACGAAATCTACTCCTTTAATTCCTAACTGGAACATGTGGTTTATAGCATTGCTGCCTCCACCACCTACACCAATAACCTTAATGACGTTCGATTGATTCTTTGGCAAATCGAATGCAATGTTGTCGAATTCTGTACTGCTCATAAATTCTGTTTTACTGGTTCTCTCTTTTACTCACTAAGTGAGATTTAATATGCTTCAACGCTTACGTTGAAATGTTTTTACTTTTTAATTCTATTCCTCGTAGGATTACCTCGAGGTATTTACTCTGCGTTATCTAAAAAATCTTTAAACTTCTCTGCCCATTTATCAAAAATGCTCTTTTTGGGCGGTCTTTTTGAAGCTTCGGGATCCTGCCTCAAATCTTCACCTTCCGGTGGATTTTGCTCAAAATCTTTCTGCAACTCCTCTTCTTCTCTTTCTCTTTCTTCTTTGCTTTTTAGCACAACTTCTTCTTGAAACTTCTTTTCACCGTGTTCCAGGCTATTCATTACCAATCCTACCGCTGTGGCATAAACCGGGCTGGTAGTTTCGGTATCGTTATTTCCTGCAAGGTGCTCGTTAGGATATCCAATTCTGGTATCCATCCCGGTAATATATTCGGCAAGTTGTTTAATATGCTTCAACTGTGCTCCACCACCTGTTAAGACCATTCCGGCAATTAACTTCTTCTTTTGTTCTTCGTGCCCGTAGTTTTTAATTTCCAGGTAAACCTGCTCAATAATTTCAACTACACGAGCGTGGATAATTTTTGAAAGGTTCTTTAAGGTGATTTCCTTAGGTTCCCTTCCGCGTAAACCGGGAATGGAAACAATCTCATTGTCTTTATTTTCTCCAGGCCAGGCAGATCCAAACTTAATCTTAAGCAATTCTGCCTGTTTTTCTATAATTGAACATCCTTCTTTAATGTCTTCGGTAATTACATTTCCCCCAAAAGGAATTACGGCGGTATGTCTAATTATTCCGTCTTTAAAAATGGCTAAATCGGTAGTACCACCACCTATATCTATAAGTGCCACCCCTGCTTCTTTTTCTTCCTGACTCAATACGGCATTAGCTGAAGCCAATGGTTCTAAAGTCACTGCCGAAAGTTCTAATCCGGCGCTTTTCACACATCTTCCAATGTTTCTAATGGAAGAAACCTGGCCAACCACTACGTGGAAATTAGCTTCTAACCTCCCGCCATACATTCCAATAGGTTCCTTGATCTCTGCCTGGCCGTCTACCTTGAATTCCTGAGGTAAAACGTGAATAATCTCTTCACCAGGCAACATCACCAATTTGTGAACCTGGTTGCAAAGGCTATGTATATCATCGGCATCAATCACCTCTTCGGGGTTTGGCCTGGTAATATAATCGCTATGTTGAAGGCTTCTTATATGCTGGCCGGCAATACCAACCACTACATCACTAATTTTTAATCCTGAATCTGCCTCAGCTTCCTGAATAGCCTGCTGTATAGACTGAATAGTTTGGGTAATATTATTTACCACCCCGCGGTGCACACCAAGGCTTTTGGATTTCCCAATACCTACGATCTCTACCTTTCCATATTCGTTCTTACGTCCAATCATGGCCACAATTTTTGTGGTACCAATATCTAATCCTACGGCTATCTCGTTGTGTTCCATAATTTACTTTTTAGTGCAAACAACCTGATCTCCAAATTGTAAATTCACTTTTTTGTAGGTCTCTAATTTCTCGTCTTGTAAAGCTTTTTTATAAAATGCTTTAAAATTATTGAACTTTAAGGCTATATCATTGGCTTTGCCGAAATACACCTTAAAGTCTAATTTTCTCATTTCCAGTTCAAATTTATCTCCGGGCAAACGTTTAACACCGGTGATATGTCGGGTTAAAAATTCATCTTTCTGAATATAATCTACCAGCGGATATGCTGTAATTACGTTGCTGGAGTCTACTCCCATAAGCAGTGGTACCCGTGCAGCATAGTATGGTGAAAGCGGCATTACCTGCCCATTCCTGTCTAAATAAAATGAAGAATTCCCCACTATTCTACCAATGGGTTTACGCTGACTTATTTTAGTTTGGAGTTTCCCATCCAGACTCAAAAAAGCTTCAGCATTTTCTATCATATCGTGATTATTCAACAAGCTCTCTACCCTATTCAAATCTAAAATTTCTTTGTCTATGCCCGCCGCGGCCACATCATTTTGTATCAACAACTTATTAACCGCTTCCTCAGTAACATAGAGGTTTTCACCAGTTACAAATTGCACTTTTACTTCACTTATTTTGCGGTTGTTATTCCGTTTTTCAGCAAAACCGAATAGAAAGCCCACTAAAAGCAGTAAAACAGGTAGTTTTATGTACTTAAGTTTATGCTTCATCTTGCAATGCGTTTTTTACAGATTCCACTTCTTCTCCAATACTACCGGCACCCATAAGCACCACTACTTCGGGATTTGAACTTTTTATTTCTTCAATAATATTTTCTATCTGAATTAATTTTTTATTTGAATTCTGAATTTTCTCTAAAAGCCAGCTTGAAGTAACTCCTTCAATTGGTAGTTCTCGCGCCGGGTAAATATCCAGCAACATCAACTCATCAAATAAAGACAGACTTTCAGCAAAATCATCAACAAAATCTTTCGTTCTGCTGAATAAATGCGGCTGAAAAACTGCTAAAACCTTCTTGCCAGGATGCATTTCTCTAATCGCCTGGTTCACCGCAGCGATCTCTGCAGGGTGATGCGCATAATCGTCTATAAGCACCAGCTTATCTGACTTAATTTTATAAGAAAATCTACGTTTAACACCTTTAAAACTATATAACGCCCTGGCTAGCCTGGGGATTGAGGATCCATATTGGATAGCCATCGCCAGGGCGGTTATAGCATTTAGCAAATTGTGTTTGCCGGGTAGATTAAACTTAAAATCTTCAATAACTCCGTTAGGAGTTTTTAGATCAAAATGATAGGTCCCATTTTCGATCTTTATATTTTGCGCCGAATAATCGGCATTGTCTTCAATTCCAAAAGTAATTCCATTCAGCGGCAAGCCATTTTTCACGAATAAAGTTCCATTTTCAGGAACTCGCCTTGCGAACTGCCTGAAAGTATTTTCCAGTTCTTCTTTTTTGCCATAAATATCCAAATGATCGGCATCCATAGAGGTTACCGCTGCAATATTTGGTGAAAGATGAAGAAAAGACCTGTCGAATTCATCGGCTTCCACCACGATAACTTCGTCGCCTTTAAGAATTAAATTGCTTTGAATATCTTCACTAATTCCACCTAAGAATCCGGTTACTTTCGCATTGGTTTCTTTAAGCAAATGCCCTAAAATTGCCGTAGTGGTAGTTTTACCGTGAGTTCCAGCTACCGCTAAAGTGGTTTTTCCTTTAGAAATTAATCCGAGCACAGCGGCTCTTTTCTTTAGGTTAAAATTATTATTCTTAAAGTAAACCAGTTGCTCGTGAGCGGCAGGAACCGCGGGTGTGTAGACAACCAGCGTATTTTCTTTATCTGTAAATTCAGCTGGAACCAACTTCATTTTTTCATCGTAAACCACAACAATATCTTCAGCTTCCAGCATTCTGGTAAGTGAAGTTGAAGTTTTATCGTAACCGGCCACATTTTTTCCCTGGAATTTAAAGTAACGCGCCAACGCACTCATCCCAATACCGCCAATGCCGATAAAATAAATGTTTTGTATGTGGTTTAAATCCTGCATTCTATTTTCTTGAGACCTCACAGGTTTTGAAAACCTGTGAGGTCTTTATATAATTTATTTAATCAATTTTTCTACTTCGTCTACAATCCTGGCGGTTGCATTTGGCAAGGCCAGTTTCTTTATATTCTCTCCCAATTCTTTTTGCTTCTCTTCAGAAGCCATTAATGCGAAAAACTCGGTTTCAAATTTTTCATCCAGCTCATTTTCTTTCAACATCATCGCGGCATTTTTCTTTACTACCGCCATTGCATTTTTAGCCTGGTGATCTTCAGCTACATTTGGGGACGGAACAAAAAGCACCGGTTTTCCCACAATACTTAATTCTGAAACCGTGCCCGCTCCAGCTCTTGAAATAATCACATCGGCAGCGCCGTAAGCCAAATTCATTTCATTCAGAAATAAATGCGTTTGCACCAAACCTGAATTGTACTTTTTATATTCTTCGAAATACAGCTTCCCGGTTTGCCAGATAAGCTGAATATTTTCTTCTTTAAATCTTTCTAAATTGGCTTCCACCAATTGATTTATTCTTCTTGCGCCAAGGCTCCCACCTAAAACCAGCACTACTTTTTTGTCTTTTTCAAGACCAAAATGTGCAAGAGCTTTTTCCCTGTTTTCGTCAATTTTCAATAAATCCTGTCTAACCGGGTTACCGGTAATTACAGTTTTTTCAGCAGGAAAAAATCTTTTTACCTCTTCATAAGCGGCACAAATCTTATCTGCCTGTTTTGCCAAAATTTTATTGGTTATTCCCGGAAAGGAATTCTGCTCTTGAATAAGACTTGGAATGCCCTTCGAGTTTGCCACTTTTAACAAAGGTCCGCTGGCAAAGCCTCCCGTTCCAATTACCACATCTGGTTTGAATTCCCTGATTATTCTTCTGGATTTTGCCAAACTGCTTAACAGCTTAAATGGAAACATTAGATTGCTCATCGTTAACTTTCGCTGAATTCCACTAATCCAAAGACCTTCAATCTTGTAACCGGCTTGTGGTACTTTCTCCATCTCCATCCTGTCACTGGCACCAACAAACAATATTTCTGCTTCAGGATAACGTACTTTTATCTCGTGGGCAATAGCAATGGCCGGGTAAATATGCCCGCCGGTACCGCCTCCAGATAATATTACACGTAAATCCTTTTTCATTTTTTTAAATTCTATATAGCTTCGCTTAAAATATCTAACGGATTTTCATTATCCAGTTCCTTTTCAGCTTCTTCCCGTTCTTTCATTTCTTCACGTTTGGCGCTTACGCTTAAAATAATTCCCAGTGCCATGCAGGTCATCCAAATAGAAGTTCCCCCGCTACTTATTAAAGGCAAAGTTTGTCCTGTTACCGGAAATAACTCTACCGCAACTCCCATATTAATTAAAGCCTGGAAGATTATGGGCAAACCAACGCCCATAACCAGTAATTTTCCAAAAACGGTATTGGCTTTTGTGGCTACGATCACAATCCTAAAAAGCAATAGCAAATACGCCAACATTACTCCGAAGGCACCTATTAAGCCCATTT